>CAUVRF010000040.1:0-14257 GCA_963554245.1 uncultured Streptococcus sp. | reverse complement strand
TAATTTGGGCTTATAGCCCTGGGACAAACCACCCGTTAGACGGGTGGTCATGATTAGAAAGCGTATTGGGCTATTCTTCTACAATGAAATAAAAGTAAATTTCCAACATTTTAAGTTATGCTAACGTTTTACTAAAATATCAAATCGTGATATAATGAAAGCGATTAAAGCAATAGATAAAGGAGATACTCTATGACTTACCAAGAAAATTATCAAAAATGGGTCGATTTTACCGGCCTTCCCGACTATCTTCGTCAAGATTTAGAAAACATGGACGAAAAAACAAAAGAAGATGCTTTCTACACCAATCTTGAATTTGGTACTGCAGGTATGCGCGGCTTGATCGGTGCAGGTACAAACCGCATCAACATCTATGTTGTTCGTCAAGCAACTGAAGGTTTGGCTCGTTTGATTGAGTCAAAAGGTGGAAATGAAAAAGAGCGTGGTGTTGCGATTGCCTATGATAGCCGCCACTTCTCACCTGAGTTTGCCTTTGAATCTGCTGCAGTTCTTGCTAAACACGGTATCAAATCTTACGTATTTGAAAGCCTTCGTCCAACTCCAGAACTGTCATTTGCAGTTCGTCACCTCAACTGTTTCGCAGGTATCATGATTACTGCTAGCCACAACCCAGCTCCATTTAATGGTTACAAGGTTTACGGTGAAGACGGTGGGCAAATGCCTCCACATGACGCGGACGCTTTGACCACTTACATCCGTGCTATCGAAAATCCATTCGCTGTCGAAGTTGCTGATGTGGAAGCTAAAAAAGCTTCTGGCTTGATTGAAGTTATTGGCGAAGCTGTCGATGTGGAATACCTCAAAGAAGTTAAAGACGTAAATATCAACCCAACCTTGATTGAAGAGTTTGGTAAAGACATGAAGATTGTCTACACACCACTTCATGGTACTGGTGAAATGTTGGCTCGTCGTGCTCTTGCTCAAGCAGGATTTGATTCTGTTCAAGTTGTTGAAGCGCAAGCAACTGCTGACCCAGACTTCTCAACTGTAAAATCTCCAAACCCAGAAAACCAAGCAGCCTTTGCACTTGCTGAAGAACTCGGCCGTCAAGTTGGTGCTGATGTTCTTGTGGCGACTGACCCAGACGCTGACCGTGTTGGTGTTGAAGTTCTTCAAAAAGATGGCAGCTACCTCAACCTCTCAGGGAACCAAATCGGTGCCATCATGGCTAAATACATCTTGGAAGCTCATAAAAACGCTGGAACACTTCCTGAAAATGCAGCCTTCTGCAAGTCAATCGTATCAACTGACTTGGTCACTAAGATTGCTGAAAGCTACGGCGCAACTATGTTCAACGTCTTGACTGGTTTCAAATTTATCGCTGAAAAGATTCAAGAATTCGAAGAAAAACACAATCACACTTACATGATGGGATTTGAAGAAAGCTTCGGTTACTTGATCAAACCATTCGTACGTGATAAAGATGCTATCCAAGCCGTTCTTGTCGTTGCTGAACTTGCTGCCTATTATCGTTCACGTGGTTTGACACTTGCTGATGGTATCGAAGAAATCTACAAAGAATACGGTTACTACGCTGAAAAGACTATCTCTGTAACTCTATCTGGTGTCGATGGTGCAGAACAAATTAAAGCCATCATGGCTAAATTCCGTAACAATGCTCCGAAAGAATGGAACGCAACAGCTATCACTGTTGTAGAAGACTTCAAGGCACAAACTTCTACTGCTTCTGACGGTACTGTAACAGCCTTGACTACACCTCCAAGTGATGTATTGAAATACACACTTGCTGATGGTTCTTGGATTGCAGTTCGCCCTTCTGGTACTGAACCAAAAATCAAGTTCTACATTGCCGTTGTGGGTGAAAGTAACGAAGATTCACAAGCTAAGATTGCCAACATCGAAGCAGAAATCAATGCCTTTGTAAAATAAGCAATATAAAAGATGAGACAAACCAATCTCATCTTTTTTTCGTATCAAATCCAAGCAATTTTAGGAACTTTGTGGCATACTAGTTTTATCAAAAAAAGAGAGGTATTCTTATGAATCAGTTTTTAGAAAATATTAAAGATCTTGAAGTGACTACAGTTTCGCGCGCCCAAGAAGCACTCGATAATAAAGAAACAGCAACCTTCTTCATCGGTCGCAAAACTTGTCCCTACTGCCGTAAATTTGCTGGTACATTAGCAGGTGTCGTGGCTGAAACCAAAGCACACATCTACTTTATCAATAGTGAAGAACCAAGCCAACTCAATGCTTTGCAAGATTTCCGTTCACGCTATGGTATCCCAACTGTTCCAGGATTCGTTCATGTTGCTGATGGCCAAATCGATGTCCGTTGTGACTCTTCAATGTCAGCACAAGAAATCAAAGAATTTGCAGGATTGTAAAAAATATAAAAAAGAAGGCACTCGCCTTCTTTTTTATATCTCTGTCAATGGTGTTGCAGTATCTGGAGAGGTATCATAAACTTTAAAGTCTACTCCCACTCCTAGATCAGCTTGCGCTAGCTGGTTGACCATGGTCATATGAGCCAGCTCCTTGATATTGTTCTCTTTGGACAAATGCCCGAGGTAGATTTTCTTGGTTCGATTTCCCATTGCACGAATCATGGCCTCAGCACCATCCTCGTTAGAGAGGTGACCGAGATCCGATAGGATTCGCTGTTTGAGACGCCAAGCGTAAGATCCTGCTCGCAAAATCTCTACATCGTGGTTGGACTCAATGAGATAACCGTCCGCATTCTCGACAATTCCTGCCATACGGTCACTGACGTAACCTGTATCGGTCAGCATGACAAAGCTCTTGTCGTCTTTCATAAAGCGGTAAAACTGGGGTGCTGCCGCATCATGGCTAACCCCAAAACTCTCAATATCAATATCGCCAAAGGTTTTGGTTTTACCCATTTCAAAAATATGCTTCTGCGATGAATCCACTTTACCGAGGTGCTTGCTATTTTCCATAGCCTGCCAAGTCTTTTCATTGGCGTAAAGGTCCATACCATATTTGCGAGCCAATACACCAACTCCATGGATATGATCTGAGTGTTCATGCGTAATCAAAATCGCATCCAAATCTTCTGGCTTACGATTGATTTCGCTCAAAAGACTGGTGATTTTCTTACCAGACAAGCCTGCATCCACTAAGATTTTCTTTTTTTGGGTTTCCAGATAAAAGGAATTTCCACTGGAACCTGATGCTAAAATACTATATTTAAAGCCTTTTTCACTCATTCTAGTCTTCTATTTCGTCCTCCCATATTTCTTCTTTTACGGCATCCTTATCATAAGGGAGCACTATGGTAAAGGTTGAGCCCTTACCGTATTCACTTTTGGCCCATATAAAGCCATTGTGTTGTTTGATGATTTCTTTTGCGATCGCCAGACCTAGACCAGTTCCACCTTGAGCCCGGCTTCTTGCACGATCCACACGGTAGAAGCGGTCAAAAATCTTCGGCAAATCTTGCTTTGGAATACCTAGACCTTGGTCTTTGATGGATAAAATCATCTGGTCATCAGTAGTTTTCATGCTGACAGTGATTTTCCCACCATCTGGTGAGTACTTAATGGCATTGTTAAGAATATTATCAATCACCTGAGTCATCTTATCGGTATCAATCTCGATCCAAACTGAATTAATAGGGTAATCTCTGACAAGCTCATATTTTTTCTCGTCATCCTGGCTTCTCATCTTATCAAAGCGGTTGAGAATAAAGGTGATGAATGCTGTAAAATTAATCAATTCCACATCTAACTGAGTGGTCGCATTATCAATACGAGAGAGATGCAAGAGATCTGTCACCATCCGCATCATACGGTTGGTTTCATCGAGTGAAACCTTGATAAAATCAGGAGCAACAGGATCATACAGAGCTCCCTCGTCCAAGGCTTCAAGATAAGATTTAACACTGGTCAAAGGAGTTCGCAACTCGTGACTCACGTTCGAAACAAAGAGTCTTCGCTCACGCTCTTCCTTCTCCTGCTCGGTCGTATCATGTAAAACGGCAACCAAACCAGAGATGAAACCTGACTCACGACGAACCAGAGCAAAACGTACACGAAGGCTCAGGTATTCCCCATTCACATCCTGGGAGTCAATCGTCAACTCAGGAATCTGTGTAATTAGATCACGCAGCTCATACTCATCTTCTATCTTAAGCAATTCAAGGATACTTTTATTCAGAACATCTTCTTTCTGCACACCGAGCTGTTTCTTGGCCATATCGTTGATCATAGTAATCTGGCCACGACGATTGGTCGCAAGAACGCCATCTGTCATGTAAGAAAGAATACTGTTCAATCGTTTACTCTCTTGTTCCAGATTTTCTTGGGTCAAACGAATAACTTCTGACAAATCGTTCAGATTATTGGTGATATTGGTGATTTCTGTACTTCCTTGCAAGTCCAAAACTTGAGAATAATCACCTGCAATCAAGTCCTTAACCTTTTGATTTATCTCCTTCAGACGGATATTATCCCGACGATTTTCCAGTAACAGCAAGGTCACCACCAGGATAAAGCCCAGTAAAATCAAGATAAAGATAAAATCGCTGGTCAGAATAGTTTGTCTAATATCTTCAATCATTATTTCTCATATAGTATCCAACACCACGACGTGTGAGAATGTACTCTGGACGACTTGGAGTATCTTCTATTTTCTCACGCAAGCGTCTAATGGTCACGTCCACAGTACGAACATCACCAAAATAGTCATAACCCCATACAGTCTCAAGCAAGTGTTCACGCGTAATCACTTGTCCAATATGAGACGCCAAGTGATACAAGAGTTCAAACTCACGGTGGGTTAAATCTAATTCCTCACCATATTTCTTTGCCACGTAAGCATCTGGGACGATTTCCAAATCACCAATTTGTAAAGGTTGCGTCTTCTTCTCATCAGACTCTTGGTTATCTACTGAAACTAGATCGGTACGACGAAGAAGGGCCTTAACACGAGCCTGCAACTCACGGTTTGAGAAAGGTTTTGTAACATAATCATCTGCACCTAACTCTAAACCAATAACCTTGTCAAATTCGCTATCCTTAGCTGATAGCATGATAATCGGCACGCTACTAGTCTTACGAATAGCTTTAGCAACTTCTAAACCATCAATTTCAGGTAGCATCAAGTCGAGGATAATAATATCCGGTTGCTCAGCTTCAAATAGCTCGATTGCCTCACGACCATTGAAGGCTGTTACAACTTCATAACCTTCCTTGGCCATATTAAACTTAATAATATCTGAGATTGGTTTCTCATCATCTACAATTAATATTTTTTTCATTTTATCACCTTTTCTTTATCTATTATAACAAAAAAATGTAAAGAAGGCACAAATGGCTACTGTAGGCCTTCATCTTCAAGATTTGTTTTATAAGCCTGCCAAATTTTTTGTTGAGGTTTCGCAAGTGGATAATCAGAAAACTCCTGAGGAGAAACCCAGCGAATTTCTCTGTCAGAAAACTGTTTTGTTTCCGTCACTTGACCAGCGATGATTTGAATATGCCATTTCCGATGACTAAATACATGCTTGACCTGGTCAAATACTTGCTGGAACCAATTCACTTCTAAATCATAATCCTGCTCAAAGTTTTCTTGAGGACTTGGTCCAAAAGCTCTGCTTTCCTCTTTGACTTGAGAAAAGAGATCTAGTTGATTATCGTCGCTAGAGAAATCCTCAACTTCAATCAGTGGGAAATGCCAAAAACCGGCTAGCAGTTTCTCACTTTCATTTTTCTCAAGAAGATATTGACCACGGTCATTGCACACAACCAAAGCCTTGAGATAGATTGGGAGGGGCTTTTTCTTGGGTTCTTTAATCGGATATACATCCATGGTCCCATTCTGATACGCTGCGCTAAAGTCCCTAACTGGACTTTCTTCTGGTCTAGGATTAACTGAGGCCTCTATGTCGGACCCTAAATCCATCAGAGCTTGGTTAAAGTCTCCTGGTCGTTTCGGGTCAATCAAGATTTCCATCATGGATTGGAAAATCTTGCGATTGCTGGGAACTCCGATATCATGATTAACCTCAAACAAGCGTGCTAAAACCCGCATGACATTGCCATCAACCGCTGGCTCAGGCAAGTTAAAAGCAATACTGGAAATAGCTCCTGCAGTGTAAGGGCCGATCCCTTTCAGGCCAGAAATTCCTTCATAGGTGTTTGGGAATTGACCACCAAAGTCAGCCATAATCTGCTGAGCTGCAGCCTGCATATTGCGTACTCGAGAATAATAGCCCAATCCCTCCCAAGCCTTCAGCAGACGCTCTTCAGGGGCATTCGCCAGACTTTCAACAGTTGGAAACCAGTCCAAGAATCGTTCATAATAGGGAATAACTGTATCCACCCTGGTCTGCTGGAGCATGATTTCAGATACCCAGATGTGATAAGGATTTTTACTTCTCCTCCAAGGTAAATCTCGCTTGTTTTCATCATACCAATTGAGGAGTTTTTCACGAAAAGAAATAATCTTCTCCTCCGGCCACATGACGATACCATATTCTTTCAAATCTAACATATCTCTAGTATAACACAGAAGACTCTAACTGTCCTTCTCTCAGTACTAAAAAGCCTCTTCCCATGGGAAAGAGGACTAAATCTTATTGATGAACTGCTTGAGCTGCAGTAATTAGTGTAAGATTATATACATCATCTGAGCTACATCCACGTGAAAGGTCATTAACTGGCTTATTCAAACCTTGTAAAACAGGACCTACAGCCGAGAAACCACCGAGACGTTCTGCAATCTTGTAACCGATATTTCCAGCTTCTATACTTGGGAAGATGAATACAGTTGCTTGTCCAGCTACTTTACTTCCTGGAGCTTTCAAAGCTGCCGTTTCAGGGTGGAAGGCCGCATCAAATTGCAATTCCCCATCTATTTCAAGATCTGGACGTAGTTCGTGCGCACGTTGTGTAGCTGCTACTACCTTATCAACGTTCTCACCAAAACCAGAACCTTTACTTGAATAGCTCAACATAGCAATTTTGGGTTCGATACCAAACATTTTCGCAGTGATTGCTGAGTTAATAGCAATTTCAGCTAAGTCATCAGCATCAGGATTAATGTTGATCGCACAGTCTCCGAAAAGATAACGTTCTGAACCACGAGTCATCAAGAAGGCACCTGAAGTACGAGTAACATTAGGACGAGTTTTAATGATTTGAAGGGCTGGACGAACTGTTGCAGCAGTTGAGTGAAGTGCACCTGAAACCATACCGTCAACCAAGCCCATATATACTAGCATTACACCAAAGTAGTTAACGTCTTCACGCAAGAGTCTATCAGCTTCTTCTTCTGATACCTTACCGTTACGACGTTCAACGAGCGCAGCAACCATTTCGTCAAACTTAGCGTAGTGGTCAGGGTCGATAACTTCGTAACCTTCAGTGATCCCTTCGATTTCAAGGTAGATTTTAATTTTTTCAGGTTTACCAAGCAATACTGGGATGACATCTGTTTCTTTAACCAAACGTTTTGTCGCTTGAAGGATACGAGGTTCTTTCCCTTCAGGGAGAACGATGCGTACATTTTTACCAACCAGGTTGGCTTTGAGACTTTCAAAAACTTCCATGAGTTTTCTCCTTTAATAAAATAAATTATACTCCAAATAGTTTTTAAAGAGTATTAGTTGATAACTGAGTAATAAGATTGCTGAAATCATCCGGTAAGGGGCTTTCTAGTTGCAAATCGTGCTCTAGAAAAGGATGATAAAAAGATAAATAATGACAATGCAGAGCCTGACGTTGGATACCGTCATCCAGACTACCACCATACAAATCGTCTCCCAACAAAGGAAAGCCAATATGGGAAAAATGCACTCGTATCTGATGAGTTCGTCCAGTATGCAGGCGAATATCGACTAGGTGAATATTTCCATAAGACGCTACAACTTTGTAAGACGTATGAGCGTATTTCCCACCTTTGGCAACCCGCCTTGTGATAATGGAATCTTCATCACGCGCAATCGGGGCAATAATCTCCCCCTCTGGCTCCAAGACACCATCTCCTTTAACAAGTGCAAAATACCTTTTTTCGATAAACTTTCGTTGCAGTTGCTTGTCTAAACGTGCATGAGCGTAGCCGTGCTTGGCAAAAAGCATCAAACCAGATGTATCTCTATCAAGCCTAGTCACGATGTGAACTTGCTGGTTTTCATAGTTTTGCTTGACATAGTAGCCCTTGATAAAATTGGCAATGGTATTGGAATGATTGACACTGGGGATGGAAGCTACTCCATAAGGCTTATTCAAAACCAGAAAATGGTCATCCTCATACAAGATATCGAGTGGTCGATCAATAGCTTCAAGGCTCTCAAACCCTTCCTCTGCAGGGATATCAATAGTCACCCTGTCTCCAATATCTAAGAGATAAGTCGCATTTTGAGGTTGGTCATTGACCAGAATAGCCCCGCCTCGAAACTTAATCTTGGCCAAAAGTCCCTTGGAAACCTCGTGTTTCTTTAGGAAGGTTTTGACTTTGACGTGCTCATCTGCGATAAATTCGAACCTCATTCATCCACCTCGCCGATGAAGGCATCTTTAACACGATTCCAGAAACTAGTGTGGCTTGGAGTCGCTACGAAGTGAATCTTGTGATGGTCGATTTGATACTCAATCCGTTCGATATTACGGAATGAATAGACACTGTTATCGACTGATATCGTGTGGTAATCATTGCGTGTTGGAAAGAGTTCAATCTTATCTTTTTTGGGAATAATGATTGATGATCCCAAAGTGCGATAGACTCGGTTGTTAAGGCTGGCTATCTCCGTCAACTGCAAGGCTTCAATGGTAGGATGCAAGACAGCTCCACCCAAGGACTTGTTGTAGGCAGTACTTCCCGTCGGTGTCGAAACTGTTAGCCCGTCTCCACGAAAACGTTCAAAGGGAACACCATTGATTACAATATCCGCAACCATGGTGCGATCTGACCGACGGATGCTAGCTTCATTTAAGGCTCGGAAGGTTTTTACATCTCCATTTTCAAGTGTCACTTTGACATTCAAGACTGGGTAAGAAACCTTAGCTCCAGAATCCAGTTGGAGATTGGTAACTAGCTGGTCCAACTCAAAGTCACGATAATCCGTGTAAAATCCCAAATGACCTGTATGAACACCTACAAATCGAACCTTGTCTAACTGATTCTCATACTTGTGAAAGGCAGACAAAAGCATCCCGTCACCACCAATGGAAATGACGATATCGGGATTGGTATCGTTCAGTATAAAATGTTGTTTCTTTAGTTTTTCCCTTAGCTCATGCAAAACCTTCTGACTCTGTGGTTTTCTATTTGCTATGAGGTCAACTCGTTTACCTGTATTCTTCATCTGTATCGTCACTATTTCCTACACCATCGTTTAGTTTTCTGCTCAATGGATCAAAGAGAGCCTGCGCTTCCTGGATGTCGTCACGAATCTTGCCCATTTCTTCATCCAGTTGATAGGCTATTTTCGCCGTGATTTCCAGTCTTTTCCTGATTTCTTCTGGAAAATCGCCCTGATATTTATAATTGAGCGAGTGTTCAATCGTAGCCCAGAAATTCATGGCTAAAGTCCGTATTTGAATTTCAGCCAAAATCGTCTTAGCCCCGTTGATCGTATCAACCGTGTACTCGACAACCACGTGATAAGAGCGATAACCTGAAGCCTTACGATGAGTGATATAGTCTCGTTCCTGAATGATTCTCATATCTTGGCGTTTACGTAGAATCTCAACTACTTCTTTAACGTCGTCAACAAACTGAACCATGACACGTAAACCTGCAATATCTTGCAGATCATGTTCCAGACTTGCATAAGTAATTCCTCGACGAGCCATCTTTTCTTTGATACTTTCAATCGGTTTGACACGACCCGTTACAAATTCAATCGGAGAATGCTTGTTTTGCTTACGATACTGTTTGCGAATTCCCCGAAGTTTAATCTTCAACTCACCTACAGCCTGAATGTAAGGATCTAAAAATTCTTCCCATTCTATGGTCATACTTTCTCCCTTAAAATGTTTGATTGCTCTGTCGAAAATCTTTGATTTTTTCAGTACATTCGTATACAATAAATACATTGTCCATTATACCATAAATCGCTTTCAAAGATATAGAAAAGGTTGAAAAAATGAAACATTTAGAAATAGAATTGAAAACACTTCTGAAAAAAGAGGACTATGAGCATCTAAAAAAACAGTTTTCCCATATCCAACCCGTTCTTCAGAAAAACTACTACATTGACACACCAGATTTCCAATTGCGTGAAAAGAAGGTTGCCATGCGCATTCGCACATTTGCAGATTGGGCGGAATTGACCTTGAAAGTGCCTCAAACTGTAGGAAATATGGAATACAACCAGAAATTGACTCTTTCAGAAGCTGAATCATACCTAGAGAAACAAAAACTACCTCAAGGGCTCGTTCTAGAGAAGCTTGCTAAGATTGGCATCGAAAGCCATGAATGGCTTGTTCTAGGCTGTCTTTCAACTCTACGTTATGAAACGAAAACTGAAATTGGCTTAATGGCCTTAGACGAAAGTCAATACTTTGACCAGACGGACTATGAACTCGAGCTTGAAGTCACAGACCATGAAAAAGGGAAAGCCGATATTAAGAGATTTTTAGATGAGAATCATATAGTTTATAAGAAAGCTCCATCAAAATTAATTCGTTTTATTAAAAGCATGAAAAAAAGCTGAAATAATCTCCTTTTTTTGGTAGAATAGAAAAGATAAAAATAAAAGAATCTTGCTTTGAAAAACAAAACTTTCTCAAAGAAGATTCACAAAGTTTACAGAGGACGGTCTATAATGTCAGATAGAAACAACATGAAACTTTTCACCCTAAACTCTAACCATGAAATCGCTCAAAAGATTGCGGATACAGTTGGTGTACCTCTTGGGAAATTATCCTCTCGTCAATTTTCTGACGGCGAAATCCAGGTCAACATTGAAGAAAGTGTCCGTGGTTACGATGTCTACATCATCCAGTCAACCAGCTACCCTGTTAGCAACCACTTGATGGAGTTGTTGATCATGGTTGACGCTTGTGTACGTGCAAGTGCTCATAGTATCAACGTTGTCCTCCCTTACTTTGGTTATGCGCGTCAGGATCGTATCGCTTCTTCTCGCGAACCCCTCACTGCAAAACTAGTTGCAAATATGCTTGTCAAAGCTGGTGTAAGCCGTGTTCTAACGCTTGACCTCCACGCTGTTCAGGTCCAAGGTTTCTTTGATATTCCTGTAGACAATCTTTATACTGTTCCTCTATTTGCTAAGCACTACTGTGATAAAGGACTTCTTGGTTCTGATGTTGTTGTTGTCAGTCCAAAGAACTCTGGTGTTAAACGTGCACGTAGTTTGGCTGAATACCTTGATGCTCCTATTGCTATCATTGACTACGCCCAAGACGATTCTGATCGTAACGAAGGCTATATCATTGGGGATGTTGAAGGCAAGAAGGCTATCTTGATTGACGATATCCTAAATACTGGTCGTACTTTCTCTGAAGCAGCCAAAATCGTTGAACGTGAAGGTGCAACTGAGATTTATGCAGTTTCTAGTCACGGTTTATTTGTTGAAGGTGCAGCAGACCTTCTTGACGCTACAAACATCAAAGAAATCCTTGTGACAGACTCCGTAGCAACCAAAGAAAGAACTCCAGAAAATGTATGCTACATTACTGCTAGCGAATTAATTGGTGATGCTATCGTCCGCATCCATGAAAGAAAACCAGTCAGCCCA
Source organism: uncultured Streptococcus sp. (assembly GCA_963554245.1). Taxonomy (GTDB): domain Bacteria; phylum Bacillota; class Bacilli; order Lactobacillales; family Streptococcaceae; genus Streptococcus. Next base: position 2,550 of record CAUVRF010000040.1, on the reverse strand, counting down.
CTCTTTGCTTACAACAAAAAGAAATAAGGTGATTCTTTGATTTATTTGGACAATGCTGCTACGACTCCTATGTCAGCAGTAGCTATTTCTGAAATGACCAAGGTCATGCAAGAAACTCATGGTAATCCTTCTAGTATTCATAGTCATGGTCGGCAGGCTGGCAAACTCTTGCGAGAGGCTCGTCAGGACTTAGCCCACTTGCTAGGAACCAAACCTCAACATATCTTTTTCACGTCTGGCGGTACAGAAAGTAACAATACAGCCATTATCGGCTATTGTCTCCGTCATCAAAATCGTGGAAGACATATCATCACGACAGCTATTGAACACCATTCTGTACTTGAAACTATCGATTATCTGGTGCAACATTTTGGTTTTGAAGCAACTATCATCCAACCAGTAAATCAAGAGATAACTGCCCAGCAAATTCAAAAAGCCTTACGTGACGATACCATTCTCGTTTCCACCATGTATGCTAATAATGAAACAGGAAGTCTCTTACCTATCGCTGAGATTGGACGTATTTTAAAAGATCATCCTGCTGCATATCATGTAGATGCTGTTCAAGCTATCGGGAAAATTCCCATCCATCCAGAGGAATTAGGAATTGATTTCCTCAGTGCTTCTGCCCACAAATTCCATGGACCAAAAGGAGTTGGCTTTCTTTATGCTTCTTCCGCGGACTTTGATTCCTACCTTCACGGTGGAGACCAAGAACAAAAGAAACGTGCTGGAACAGAAAACCTCGCTGCCATTGTAGGTATGGTCGCTGCTCTCAAAGAGGATTTAGAGCAACAAGATGAACATTACCAAAAACTAGAGGGATTAAAATCTGCTTTTCTAGATGAGATTGCAGATCTAGAATACTATCTCAACGAAAGCCAACACCAGCTTCCTTATGTTGTCAACATTGGCTTTCCTGGTCAAAAAAATGATTTGCTCTTGCTACGGTTAGACCTTGAAGGAATTTCAATTTCTACTGGTTCAGCTTGTACCGCTGGTGTTGTACAAACCAGTCATGTACTTGAGGCATTTTATGGACCAGATTCGCATCGTTTAACAGAATCTGTCCGTATCAGTCTCTCTCCTCTTAACACCGAAGAAGAACTGAAACAACTCGCACAAACCTTAAAAAATATTATTGGAGATTAATCTAATGGCATTCGAAAAAACCATTAAACTACAAAACTGCCGCTACGACTACACACTTAGCCCAACTGTCAAAAAGTTCACACTGAAAGATAATACTTTCTTTGAAACAAAAGTTGGAAACTACGAACTGACTCGTCTTCTTGAGAAAGTACCGAACAGCGGTGAAGGATTCAAGCTAAAGATCATCATCAACAAAGACCTTACAGGTGCTAAACTCAACATCACTGACAAGTCAGGCCTTCGTTTGGTGAATATCTTTAAATCAGAAGATCACCATATTCACCAAGAAAAATTCTACTTTCTCATGGACAGCCTTGTAGAACGCGGAATCTTCACAAAAGAAGAAAGATAATTGGCTATGTATCGACTTACCTATCAAGATAACTATCACGTAGAACGTACACTTGAATATAAGGATTACGAAGAGCTCATGTTATCTCTATCAGGCTGTGTGACCCTACCTGATACTCTCCTAATCAGCTCCTTAACGCTGAATGATAAGGTGATTTATCAAGGATTGGTTGGCGATCTCTACCGTTTTCTATCACAAGCTCATTTTTCAGATAAAAACTAAGAAATTTCTTAGTTTTTTCTTGTTTTTGTTGATTTTTTCACAATGTTTCTATAAAATAGAAGAATAGAAAGGTTGTGATTTTGTGAAAGATAAACAGTCTGCTATTCCAAAAGCAACAGCAAAAAGACTCTCTCTTTATTATCGAATTTTCAAGAGATTTCATGCAGAAAAAATCGAACGTGCCAACTCCAAACAAATTGCAGAGGCTATCGGTATCGATTCTGCGACCGTTCGTCGGGATTTTTCCTATTTTGGTGAACTAGGTCGTCGAGGTTTTGGTTACGATGTCAAAAAATTGATGAATTTTTTTGCTGATCTCCTAAATGATAACTCAATTACAAATGTTATGTTGGTTGGAATCGGAAATATGGGCCATGCCCTTCTCCACTACCGCTTCCATGAGCGTAACAAGATGAAAATTATCATGGCCTTTGACCTAGATGACCATCCAGAAGTTGGAAGCCAGACACCTGATGGGATTCCAATCTATGGTATCTCTCAGATTAAAGAAAAAATCAAAGAAGCAGATGTCAAAACTGCTATCCTAACAGTTCCAAGTGTTAAATCACAAGAAGTTGCCAATCTTTTGGTTGATGCTGGTATAAAAGGTATTCTCAGCTTTTCCCCTGTTCACCTTCACCTTCCAAAAGATGTGGTTGTTCAGTATGTCGATTTGACAAGCGAACTCCAAACCCTCCTCTATTTTATGCGTAAAGAGGATTAGAAAGCGAAAGCATTTATGAAAAAACCAGTTATTGGGATTACAGGAAATCATGACCACCCGTCTAACGGGTGGTTTGTCCCAGGGCTATAAGCCCAAATTA
>CAUVRF010000039.1:0-14257 GCA_963554245.1 uncultured Streptococcus sp. | reverse complement strand
GCTCACAGCTCACAGCTCACGCTGATTATGTAATCGGACGTGTTTTTTGTCAAGCACTAAAACAGGCTTTTTCACATTTTTGTGAGAAGGTCTTTTATGTTGCTTCTCAACTCAATGAGTTGAGTATTGGAGGTGTAAAATGACACCTCTAGCTATTGATAGAAGTTGGCAATCTGGAAATGAAAGAGCTGACAATTTATTTTTCTGGAGAAGTTTCGGTTTTGACGAAAAGGATATTTTAATCGAAAATACTGATGGTATCCTTAACGGAGCTCTGTTTGAATTTAAAAATAGCATTGCTGATCTTAATGCTGTGCTTACTCAAGCTATCCACTATCTGTCTAAATTAAGGATTAAAGGTGGTATTCCTATACCAAGCAAAATCGTTTTAGTTGACATAAATAAAAATCGTGCTAGTGTTTATGATGCAACACAATATCGTTTAGAAATTTTACAAAATTATACGAATAGTGCATCAAAAAATGTAAATCAGAAGACTTTAAAAGATGCTACTAACCCTGAAAAAGTAATTGAATTTGATGTTCTTCAACCAAAAAGCCCTAAAAATCATGAATTGCTTGAATTATTCCAAATAGACGAGTATCAAAAGTTTGAAATTGATTTTCCAAACATTTTAGGGTGGGCGAACTACATATACCGTCACGATAAAACAACAACAAAATCTCAAATGTTTGAGATGCTCAAACAACCATCTAATTCAATAGTCGAAAACTATATCTTACCTTGGTGTGGAGACGAAAGCGATTTCGATACCGTGATGGATGCCTTAAATGACCCAGCAAATAGAAAAGATTTAGGAGCGTTCTATACACCGTTACCTTATGTTAAAGAAGCTACAAAACTTGTTCGTAAAGCTATTAGCAGTCTTCCTAAAGGTAAGGACTATATTATTTTGGATAGGTGTGCTGGTACAGGGGCATTAGAATATTATTTAACTGAAGAAGAGTTAAGCCATGTTGTCTTGAATACTTATGAAATCAAAGAATGGCTTGTTTTGTATAATAAATATATTGGAAAGGTAAGGGCTATCATACCACCGCTTTCGATGGTAAAAGCTGTTAAGGGAAACTTAGTAACAGGTGGTGATGCTTTGGCAGAAGATTTCTTGTCAATTCCAATGGAAACAGATGGAAAACATAATACATTACAGGAAATCATAGATGACGAGGATGTTGTAATTATTGGTTATGAAAATCCACCTTATTCTAGCGAGTTAGCCCGTGCTCAAGAAGGAAATGTTAAATCTAAAGATAAATATAGCTACATAAGAAAATTGATGTCCGATGAATTTACTGGGGATAGTAGTCATGCAAAAGATCTACTCAATCAATTTGTTTGGTCGTTTGAGAAGTATTTTATGAGAAACGAACATGATTATTACATCCTATTTGCACCAGTAAAGTATTGGAAGTCTGTAGGATTAATGAAAAAAACTTTCGTTGATGGATTTTTAGCAAATAGAGGGAATTTTAAAGCACAAGAAAGTTCTGTTTTGGTCGCACAATGGAAGAATGAAGTTGATACCATAACAGAAAGTTTAACTGTCCCAGCTAAAGAGATTTGGAAAGATGACAAAAAGTGGGGAACTGGAAAAGGGGCTGCAGTTATTGATGTACCCGAGGATGCTATTCTTAAAGATGTGAAGCATGTCACTATAAGAAAAGTATACAAAACGCTAGGAGAATATTATTCTAAAAAGGTAAAATCAGATGTATTATCTAAAATTGCAACTGGCTACGATGGTAGAGAAGTGCCATTGAAAAGCTATGGGAAACCTGTTTATAATGACAATATTTTAGCGGTTATAGAAGCCAGTGGTTTTGGTACTACTCCGCAGGACATACGAATGACTAGAATTGCTATATATCATGGACGGGGTAGTCAAGTTAGAACAACTAATTATGCAGAGCAGACAGCTTTGTTTGTTGCCAAGCAGTATCCTCAAAGAAACTGGTATGAAAGAGATATTTACTATACAACTGCCGACCAAGGAGATTTGTATAAAAAGGATATAGATTTTCTAAGAAAATCTACGTTATGGACTTGCATATCTCAAAAAAATCATTGTTTAAGTTTCCATGGTTCTGATGGGAAATTTTACAATAACGAGATGTGTTTAGATGAGAACTCTCTAGTCCGTAAAGAATTGGTCGAACAAGAAAAGTATGGGAAACTTGATAGAGCGGACTTAATGTTGTTAGGTGTCTTCGATGAATTACTTGAACTAGTCAAAGATACTCAAGAATACAATCCGGAATACAATTATGGCACTTATCAAATTGAATTAGAGATAAATACATCATACAAAGATAGTAATGATAAAAAAATATTCAACAATGAAAAAGTTAACACAAAACTAAAAGAGCTTAAAACAAGGTTAGCTGATTACTACGAAAATGAGCTTGAAAGTAAATTATTTGAGTATGAACTATTGAAATAGTGAGAAGACGATTTCCAAACGGAAATCGTCTTTTTCGATATTGTTGAAGTACTACATTTTGTGGTTCGTGTAAACGGGTATATAGTTCTCTTTTATTTCACTGACTGAGGTTTACGTAAGTAACCATAAACTACACCACTTACGATTGCTCCTACCAAGACTGAAGCAAGGTAAAGAAGAGCATTTGAAGTGAGGGCGATAACGAAGATTCCTCCGTGTGGCGCCATGAGTTTAATTCCAGCAAGACCAACGAGTCCGCCTGCCACTGCAGAGCCAAGGATAAAGCTTGGAATTGCACGAGCCGGGTCAGCGGCACCAAATGGAATTGCTCCTTCAGTGATAAATGACAAGCCCATGATGATGTTTGTCAAACCAGAGTTACGTTCTTCTTTGGTGAATTTATTTTTAAAGAGGAGGGTTGCGACAAAGATAGCAAGTGGTGGAACCATTCCTCCAGCCATAACTGCTGCCATGGCTACAGAACCACCTGAAGAAACAGTCGCTGCAAGCGTACCTGTACCAAAGACATAGGCAGCTTTGTTGACTGGTCCACCCATGTCGACAGCCATCATTCCACCAAGAACGATACCAAGAAGGACAGCTGAACCTCCTCCAAGACCACCTAGGAAGTCATTCATAGCAGTGTTGATTGCTGCCATTGGGATATTAACAGCTAGCATAACAAATCCAGTCAAAATTGTTCCAAGAAGTGGCAAAAGAAGAATTGATTTAGCACCTTCAAGTGAACGAGGAACTTTAACGTATTTCTTGATAGCAAGAACTAAAGCACCTGCGATAAATCCACCAACAAGAGCACCTAGGAAACCAGATGAGACACCTGCAAGTGTTGAAGTTGCTTCTCCTCCTGCAGCATAAGGGATTTTACCAAATGCAAAACCTTCTTTGGCAATAGCACCAGCCACAAAACCTGCAACCAAACCAGGTTTTTCAGCAATAGAGTATGCAACATATCCTGCAAAAACTGGAAGCATTAAGCCAAAGGCTGCACCACCGATTTTCATGAACATAGAAGCCAGTTCATGGTAGGATCCGAGGTTACCAAGACTATCTTGTGGCACACCAAAAGCTCCGTCGATCAAGAAGGCAAGGGCAATCATGATTCCACCACCGATAACGAATGGCAGCATTTGGGATACACCACTCATCAGGTGTTTGTAGAAGGCACCACCGATACTTTGTTTTTCATTGCTTGCTGTTGCAGCTTTTGCTCCATTAGCAGCACGATAAACTTCAGCATCTCCTGAAAGAGCCAAGTTAATCAATTCTTCAGTCTTACGGATACCGTCTGCAACTGGACGGTTAACCAAAGGTTTTCCATCGAAACGATCCATCTCAACAGCCTTGTCAGCAGCGATGATAACAGCTTTAGCCTTGCGGATGTCCTCTGCAGTTAGTTGGTTCCCAACACCGCTTGCACCATTGGTTTCAACCTTGATCCCAACACCCATTTCGGCAGCCACTTTTTGAAGGGCTTCTTGGGCCATGTAAGTGTGGGCAATACCTGTCGTACAAGCTGTAACAGCTACGATAAAGTCGCCAGATTCATTGGCAGGTGCTTGAACAGGCTGCTCAGCTTTTTCTGAAGCTTGGTCAAAGAGTTCGATAACTTGATCTGCAGATGTTACTTGACGAAGTTTGTCAGCGAAACCATCTTTCATCAAGTATTGAGACAATTCTGCCAAGGCTGCCAAGTGAGTATCATTGGCACCTTCTGGAGCTGCAATCATGAAGAAGAGGTCTGTTGGTTGCCCATCCAAACTTTCATAGTCAACACCCTTATTTGACTTTGCAAAGAGAACTGTTGCTTCTTTGACAGCAGAGTTTTTACTGTGAGGCATAGCGATTCCGTCACCCAAACCAGTGGAAGTGAGAGCTTCACGCGCTAAAATTCCTTCTTTAAAGGTTTCAAAATCCGTCACGTAACCGTGATCTACCAAGCTATGAATCATCTCTTCGATGACAGCTGTTTTTTCAGTTGCCTGCAAATCCAGCAACATGACATCTTTTCTCAATAGGTCTTGAATTTTCATCGTTTTTCTACCTCAACTTTTTCATATGTTTCTTTAATAAATTCCACCGTTGCCAAGTCATCCGAGAAGGTAGTTGCTGTTCCACAAGCTACTCCCCATTTGAAGGCTTCTACTGCATCTTTAGATTTGACAAATTCACCGGTAAATCCAGCGACCATAGAGTCACCAGCTCCCACTGAATTCTTGACTGTTCCCTTGATTGGTTTAGCGAAGTATGCTCCCTCAGCTGTGACAAGAAGTGCACCGTCACCAGCCATAGAGATGATGACGTTTTGTGCACCTTTGGCCAGTAACTGACGAGCATAGTTCTCGATTTCATCTAAACTTTCGAGTTTCACTCCAAAGATAGCTCCAAGTTCGTGATTGTTTGGTTTAACCAAAAGTGGCTGGTAGTCCAAACTATCAATCAAGGTCTGTCCTTCAAAGTCACAAACCACTTGCGCACCAGTCTGGCGTGTCAAGGCAATCAAATCTTTGTAGATAACATTACCTAGATTCTTAGCACTTGAACCTGCAAACACCACTGTATCTTCTGCTGTTAAACTAGATAAGATAGCTTTCAATTCTTCTAGCTGAGCCGGTTCAACATTAGGACCAGTCCCGTTGATTTCTGTTTCTTGGTCTGCTTTGATTTTAACATTGATACGAGTATCTTCTGCTACTTGAACAAAACGTGTCTCAATTTCCTCTTCTGCCAAAGTATCTGTGATAAATTTACCAGTAAATCCTCCGATAAATCCAGTCGCAGTATTAGGAATATCCAAGCGCTTCAAAACACGGCTAACATTGATTCCTTTCCCACCAGCAAACTTATCATCACTGTCCATTCGATTGACACTACCGACTTCTACTTTGTCTAAGCGAACGATATAGTCAATGGATGGATTGAGTGTGACTGTATAAATCATACTTCTATTACCTCCGTTTTCTCCTTAATAGCCTGCAAGAGTTCATGCCCTTGACTTGTGATAACGATAGCGCGTTTGAGTGGTGCTACCTTGGCAAAGCAAGTTTGTCCAATCTTGGACGAATCAACCAAGACATAGGTTTGTTTGGCATTCTCTAAAATAGCACGCTTCACAGCTCCCTCCTCCATATCAGGAGTCGTATAATAACCATCGTCTACACCATTCATCCCGATAAAGGCACGGTCAAAGTGCAATTGATTGATTTGGTTAAGAGCAACACCACCGATACATGCATCTGTTGCCATTTTGACACTTCCTCCAACCATGACAGTTGGAATCTGTTTTTCAACCAACTGAACCGCATGATGAATGGAGTTGGTCACAACGGTGATATTCTTATTGACCAATTCCTTGATTAAAAAAGCTGTTGTTGTTCCAGCATCGATAAAGATAACATCTTTTTCCTTGATAAGAGAGGCTGCTTTCTGAGCAAGCAATTTCTTCTCTTGAAGGTTTTTGACAGATTTTTCTTGGATGGTTTCTTCCTCCTGCAAGGAGTGAGGTAGTTCTGCTCCACCATGCACACGGCGAAGCTTATTTTCTGCTTCCAACTCATCCAAGTCTCTTCGAACCGTTGATTCTGATGTTTCTAATAGACTAACCAATTTTTCTAGGGAAACTACATGATGTTGATTTAACTCCTCTAAAATCAGTTGCTTCCGCTCAGTTTTTAACACCAAACCACCTCCTGTTATCGTTTACACTATTCATTCTAGCACATTCTCTACCAAAGTCAAGCATTTTTTATCATTTTCTGTCAAATTCTATCATTTTTCTTATTTCCAAAATTTTTATTGCAAGATAAGTGGCTTTATGGTAGACTATTTGAGTAAGTATTGGAAGATTACTCAAGAGGCTTAAGAGGCCGTGTTGGAAACGCGGTAGGCGTGTAACAGCGTGCGTGGGTTCGAATCCCATGTCTTCCGTAGAAAAGCAAAATTATTTTTTAGATACAACAATGTTGTATCTTTTTTTGTATCCCTTTTTAAAAAAAGAATACCAAGGAATACCAAAGGCAAAAACAAAAAACGTTGATTTAACAACGTTTTTCCAAGGTTGGTGAAAGAATAATGGAGCCGGTGGGAGTCGAACCCACGTCCAAACACCTGCCAACATATTTGTCTACAACCATAGGTTATGTATTGTTTTAACAGTCCCTCGACACATAACTCAAGCCTAGGAACTGCGAGTCTATTAATCTCTTATCAAACCACTAGACAAGGCTTGATCGTATCTCGCTAATCATAAGACCTGTCATTGAACACGAGCAATCCAAATCAGGTCACGCCTGCTGTTTTTTAGGCAGCTAGAGCGTAAGAAGTGTTATTTTTTGCAGTTATATTTAACTGAGCGTTTACGTCGCCACACGGGTTGCAAAATATGCCTCATAATGCCTGTCGAATCCGTAACGACCCCAGGATGTTAGAACTATTATAACCTATCTTCACAAAAAATGCAAAATCAAGCCAATTCTTTAGAACAGATACGTTTTCAAAGCATCTGATAATGCTTGATAACCGGCTACACTTAGATGGAGACCATCCGTTGTATAGGCTGATTTAAGTTGTCCCTCTGCATCAGTCAAACTATCATAAATTGGTAGAAAATTTACTTGCATATAGGCGGAGGCTAGAGCCTCATAGGCTTGATTCCATTCTCTGATCTTTTCATTGGTACGAATATATACTGTCTGCTTGTATTCTTCTCCTTCATTGACTGGCAGAAGAGAAACAAGCTTTATTTGTGACAGCGGATATTCTCGGGCAATCGATTGGATTACACGCTCAAGATTATCCAAAGCATCATTCATGGGAATATCTTTTCCAATATCATTTGTTCCTATTAGGAGAACAATTTGATCGACAGCATCACCATAAAGATGGGCATCCAAATTCTCTAATAACAATCTCGTCTGATAGCCTCGTATGCCACGATTAACAATCGTCTTGGCAGTTCCCAACAACTCTTGAAGAGGGTAATACTCCACTATCGAATCACCAATAAAGATGATATCTGGCTCTAGAACAGAGACTTGATTCAATCCACGATACTTGGTTTGAATCTTTGCCTGCTCTTTTAAGAGCCAATTCTCTAATAACTGTACTGCCACCTTATCCCTCTTTCTCTAACCAATTTTCTAGGACTTGATAAACACCCGCCTGGCTGTTAGCTGGAGCTAGGGCAGTCGCAACTGCCTTGACCTCATCATCTGCGTTTTCCATAGCATAGGCAATTCCAGCCAGTTCTAACATTTCGACATCATTTTCACTGTCACCAAAAGCCATGACCTGTTCCGATTTCAAATCCCAGCGCTTGAGTAATTCTTCCAATCCCCAAGCCTTGTGAACACCAGCCTGTAGGATATCGATACAACCATAACCACTGGAAACAGCTCTTATATGACCATTAAAGAGGTCATTGATTTCCTGCAAAACAGAACTAGAACGTTCTTCACCGACGACCATGCTCATCTTTAACACTCCACCGAAGAGGTCCGATCTGAGCTCTTCAACAAAGTTTGTATGCCGATAGAGTTTTTCAATCATCTCAGGAGTCATAAATTTATCAAGTTCTGTAAAAACAGTTCCTTTCTTGACAAAACTCCCATTCATACTAGTGACAACAAATTGATCTCGACACTCCCTCCCTTTAAAATGAACTAAAGCCTTGTCAACCATAGTATCATCCCAGGTCCGTGCCTGAAGTAATGTATCATGTTCAAAAATACGCGCCCCATTGGCAACTACTAGAACTACTCTACTCGCCAAGTGTTCTAGTAATTGCCTCATACGGTGAACTTCATTCCCCGTCGCAATGACAAAACGGATATCCCTTTGATCCAACTGATCTAAAATCTTTTCCAGGCGTGGCAGATCTAGCTGCCCCCTCGAGTCTAGCAAGGTTCCATCCATGTCTGTTGCAATTAATTTAATCGTCATCCTATCTCCTTTAGGGTGAGCACCTACCACTTCAACCCCACATGTTCATTCATTTCTTTATAGGCCGTGTCAATGCGTTCCTTGGTCGCCTCGTCCAACTGATCACGGTGACTGCCTCCCTCAATGAAGTCCTCTAGGATATAGGTCTGATAGAGGAAGAGCGGATAACCTTCTGGAGAGTAAGTCCCTTTGGGTGTTCGATTGACCCAAGTCGGATGCGCTTTGGCAGTTTCAATCCTAGTCTTGCTATCTTTTTTCTTAATGGTCACATCCATGAGAACACCGCGCTCCGTCCACTTGGCATTTTCCTCGTCTTGCATGGTTTCAATGCGTTGATTTGAGAGGAAATTTCCCATGGAGTAGATGATCAGTTTTTTGTCACCATCTTTTTCAACTGTTTCAGCAGGTTCAACGACGTGAGGATGCCCTCCAAAGATAATATCGGCTCCCCAGTCAATCATCTTATGGTACAGTGTTTTCTGTTCTTCCGTTGGTTCTAGTTGGTACTCAATTCCCATCTGAGGCATGATGACAGTAATATCTGCTTCCTTCTCTGCACGCTCGATTTCCGCCTTCATCTTATCTTCATTCAGGTCAGAAAGATAGCGATTATAGTCCTCTTGAGAGATATACTGCTCAATGCCATTAAAACCGTAGGAATAGGCCAGGAGAGCTACCTTGATACCATTGACTTCCTTGATGACTATAGGTGCTTGGTCTCGGGATTCATGCGTGTAGACTCCGATGGGTGTCATTCCAGCCTTTTCAATAGCTTGAGCCGTTGAAACCACTCCCTCAATTTGAGAATCCAAGATATGATTATGAGCCAAGTCTAGAACTTGGTAGCCTGCATCCTTGATCGCATCCATGACTTCTCCTGGAGCATTAAAGAGAGGATAACCTGCTAAGTAGTGGTCCTTATTCACCGTTCCTTCAAAGTCACCAAGCACTAAATCCGCTTGTTTGAGCCAGGGTTTTACATACTCAAAATTTTCATGGAAATCATAGGTTCCATCTTCTTTAAGAGCTGTTCGGTAGATGGGGATATGGTAGAGAAGGTCACCATTTGCCATGATACGTGCTGTCGTTTCGGCAGACTGATTTTCCTTAGACTGACTAGACGTCTGAGCAGAATCAACTGTTTGACCACTCGGACTTGTTCCCTTGTTCCCTTGTACTGCTTGGGTCAACAAGTTCAGCCCCATAGACAAGGAAACTGCAAGCAACAGCACCGTAATAAACTGGGCATTTGTCCAAGATTTATAATTCCTAAAGAAACCAATACTACTCTTCAACAATCCAAAAATAGGACCATGAGACCATCTATCTTGTCGCTTTTCCATCTTTATTCCCCCCTTGCTTTTACTGCAAGTCTTTTCTTTTATTATACCACAGACAAAAGAGGAATACCGTTTATTATATTATTTTTTAGGAACTTCTGCGACTTTCTTTCTCGCCTATTTTGTGTTATCATGTAGAGGTAATGAAAGGAGAGAAAATGTCTGCTATAGAACGTATTACAAAAGCTGCTCATTTAATTGATATGAACGATATTATCCGCGAAGGGAATCCTACTCTACGCGCAGTTGCTGAGGAAGTTACTTTCCCCTTGTCTGACCAGGAAATCATCCTTGGCGAAAAGATGATGCAATTCCTCAAACATTCCCAAGATCCTGTCATGGCTGAAAAGATGGGGTTACGCGGTGGGGTTGGACTTGCTGCTCCTCAATTAGATATCTCAAAACGTATTATCGCTGTTTTGGTGCCTAATATTGTTGAAGAAGGCGAAACTCCACAGGAAGCCTACGACTTGCAAGCCATTATGTACAATCCAAAAATCGTCTCTCACTCGGTTCAAGACGCTGCTCTTGGCGAAGGAGAAGGTTGCCTATCTGTTGACCGCAACGTTCCTGGCTATGTAGTCCGCCATGCTCGCGTTACTGTTGACTACTTTGACAAGGATGGAGAAAAACACCGTATCAAACTCAAAGGCTACAACTCCATCGTTGTTCAGCATGAAATTGACCACATTAACGGTATCATGTTTTACGATCGTATCAATGAAAAAGACCCATTTGCAGTTAAAGATGGTTTACTAATTCTAGAATAAAGAAAATCCCGTTGCAAGACGGGGTTTTGTGTTATAATAGAGGCATGAAAACAAATGATATTGTCTATGGCGTCCATGCCGTTACTGAAGCCCTCCTTGCAAACACTGGAAATAAACTTTACCTCCAAGAAGATCTTCGAGGTAAGAATGTTGAGAAAGTCAAGGAACTGGCTACAGAAAAGAAGGTATCCATTTCTTGGACTTCAAAAAAATCCCTCTCTGAGATGACTGAAGGCGCTGTCCACCAAGGTTTTGTTCTACGAGTGTCCGAATTTGCCTATAGCGATCTGGATCACATCCTTTCCAAAACACGACAAGAAGAAAATCCTTTGCTATTGATTCTGGACGGGTTAACTGACCCCCATAATTTAGGTTCTATCTTAAGGACTGCTGATGCGACCAATGTTTCAGGTGTCATTATTCCCAAGCACCGTGCTGTCGGAGTGACTCCTGTCGTTGCCAAAACGGCCACAGGTGCTATTGAGCATGTACCGATTGCGCGAGTGACCAACCTCAGTCAAACTCTAGACAAACTCAAGGATGAAGGATTCTGGACCTTTGGAACGGATATGAACGGTACTCCTTGCCACAAGTGGAATACAAAAGGGAAAATCGCCCTCATCATCGGAAATGAAGGAAAAGGCATCTCCAGCAACATCAAAAAACAGGTCGATGAGATGATTACCATTCCAATGAATGGGCATGTTCAAAGCCTCAATGCCAGTGTTGCTGCAGCCATTCTCATGTACGAAGTTTTCCGAAATAGACTATAAAAAAGTTTCCAGTCATCTGATTGGAAACTTTTTTATGATTATACTCAATGAAAATCAAAGAGCAAACTAGGAAGCTAGCTTAAGACAGCTCAAAGCACTGCTTTGAAGTTGTGGATAGAACTGACGAAGTCAGTACCCATACCTACGGCAAGGCGAAGCTGACGTGGTTTGAAGAGATTTTCGAAGTGTATTAACTATGTTCTGTAATAAATTTGTAAGCTTCTTGACCAGCGATAGCCCCATCTCCAACTGCTGTTGTTACTTGGCGAAGGTCTTTCTGGCGAACATCTCCAACCGCAAAGATACCGTCAACGGCAGTTTTCATGTGGTTATCTGTCACAATCCAGCCAGCCTGATCTTGAATATTCAAATCTTTGACAAAATCGCTAACGGGATCCAAACCAACATAGATAAAGACACCACCAAAGGCTTGCTCTGTTATTTGACCTGTTTTTACATTTTCAAATACGACAGATTCTACTCGGTTTTCACCTTTGATTTCCTTGACGACAGAGTCCCAGATAAAGTTGACTTTCTCATTAGCAAAGGCACGGTCTTGCAACACCTTTTGGGCACGAAGTTGGTCGCGACGGTGAACAATGGTAACAGTCTTGGCAAAGCGAGTCAAGAAGAGGGCTTCTTCTACCGCTGAATCTCCACCACCGACTACGAGCAAGTCTTGGTCACGGAAAAAGGCTCCATCACATACAGCACAGTAAGAAACACCACGACTGTTCAGTTCTTCTTCTCCAGGAACCCCCAAAAGACGGTGTTTTGACCCAGTTGCCACGATGACAGTACGGGTTTCGTAAACTTGATCATCAGTGATTACCTTCTTATAGTCACCCTGGTCTTCAATATTTTCAACATAGCCATAAAGATGCTCCACTCCAAGGTTTTCAAGTGGTTCAAACATCTTTTCAGCCAATTCAGGTCCACTGATGTTGGCATAACCTGGATAGTTTTCGATGTCAGATGTGTTATTCATTTGTCCGCCTGGTAGACCACCTTCAATCAAAGCCACTTTCAGATTGCTTCGAGCAGCATATAAGGCAGCTGTCATTCCCGCAGGTCCAGCACCAATAATAATCGTATCGTACATTTCGATTCCTTCTTTCTTGTTGTAACTATCTTTATTCTAACTGTTTGAAGTTTATTTAGCAAGCATTATGCTCTGAAAACTAAAATGAGACTCATGACGGCAAAGGATAATACTGGAATCACCAAAACCCCAATCATAATCATATCATAGAGATGGGCTTGACGGGCCTTGGCTGTCTTGTCCACACCAGACATAGCTCGCAATCCAATCCAAATTCCTAAAGAAATCACGACGAGAATGGTCGTTAAGATCAAACTCTCGAAATATAAAGAAAATAGTTGCAGCAGCATGATCTCTCTCGTTTCTATCTTTTTTAAAGAGTAAACTCAGCTAGTCCAACTAACTGAGTTTTCCTTTTTCTATTATATCAAATATAAGTCCGTTTGTAACTAGCGAAGAATTCTTTTGTCCGCTCTTCTTTAGGATGATGGATAATCTCATCCGGTGTGCCAGACTCGATGATTTTCCCCTTATCTAGGAACAAAATCTTATCTGCCACTTGGGTTACAAAAGACATATCATGACTGACCAAAATCATGGTCTGACCTGACTTGGCAGCATCTGCAATAGACTTTTCTACTTCACCGACCAACTCTGGATCAAGGGCTGAAGTGGGCTCATCCAAGAGCAAGACATCTGGTTTCATAGCAAGCGCACGCGCGATGGCGACCCGTTGCTTCTGTCCACCTGATAAGTGGCGAGGATAATGGTTTTCACGGTCAGAAAGACCAACTTTAGCCAACTCTTCCTTAGCGATTTTTGTTGCTTCATCGTCCGATAATTTTTTAACGACAACCAAACCTTCCTTGACATTGTCAAGAGCAGTTCGGCGTTCAAACAAATTAAACTGTTGGAAAACCATAGATAACTTGCGACGAAGGGTTAGGATCTCTTCTTGGCTAATCTGAGAAAAATCAACTTTAAAATTGTCAATCTGAATCGTTCCACTATCTGGAGTTTCAAGGTAGTTCAAACTACGAAGAAAGGTTGACTTCCCAGCTCCAGATGAACCAATCAAAGCCACTACCTCACCTTTTTGAATATCCAAGTCCAGATGATCCAAGACAGTCTGTCCTGAAAAGGATTTGCTTAAATTCGAAATCTTAATCATTAACGAAGGTCTCCTTTCACATCTGTAGACACTGTATCCGGCGCTGAGATAGCCATTTTTCTCTCGATGAAACGGCCGAGGCTTTCAATTCCGATATTGACTACCCAATAAACAAGGGCTACGGAGATGAAACGCTCAAAATAGCGATAATCTGCTCCACCTAAAATCTGAGCTTGGGCAAAGACCTCCACAACACCCGCGCTAAAGGCTAGAGAAGTTCCTTTGGTCAAACCGATAAGGGAATTAATCAAAGTCGGTGTCGCTACCACCGCTGCATTTGGAATAATCACGCGACGATAAACTTGCGCTCGTGTCATACCCAAACTACGCGCCGCCTCAATTTCACCTGGATTAACAGAAAGGATGGCTGCACGAATCGTTTCACTTGCATAAGCCGCCTCATTAAAAGCAAAGGCCACAATCGCAAAAAGTGCCGCTGGAATCGCATTGATATTGAGACCAGTTCCCCATTGTTGGTTGATAGCTTTCAGTGCTAAAGGAATTCCGTAGTAGGTCAACATAAGTTGAACTAAGATTGGGGTACCTTTTAAGAAGCTGACGAAAAAGGCCTGCAAGGGATATAAAATCTTAACACGATTGATCTTAACAATGGCAAAAATTAGGGCAAGCAGCAAACCAAAGAGTGCTCCTCCAAGTGTCAACATCAAGGTTGTAGGCAGTTGTTGGACAATCCTTGGAATTCCATCAAAGACCGAACGCAAACTAAAGAGCTTACCATCCG
>CAUVRF010000038.1:0-14482 GCA_963554245.1 uncultured Streptococcus sp. | reverse complement strand
TTTATTACCAACTTGTTAGTGATATTTCTCCGCTATTTAGCCAGATAGTATGTTTGTCTTCAAGTTCGACTTGAAGTTGACCAGATTCTGAGATTTCTCTTGCAAGACCTTTTTTCAATTTTCCATCAAGCTGGAAGGTAACTTCTTTTCCAAGAACGATTGATCTTTCTTTATAGATATAGAGTAGCTCATCTGGATCCGTATTGTAGAAACAATTCCATATTTCGCTGATGAGCTCATTACGACTAATTGGTGCAGGTGGCATAAATAGGCTACCTGCTTTTTTTTTAGGTCATCTGGAAAGTCTGCTATAGAAAAATTTATACCAAGTCCGATAATGACATCTGTAACCAAGCCTGTCTCAACTGATGTCATTGCTTCGGTGAGGATGCCTGCTATCTTTTTATTTTTAAAGTATATGTCATTCACCCATTTGATATCTACTTCTATCATAGTTAGATTTTTAATGGCTTTGTAGACTGCAGCAGCTACAAGGAGAGTATAGGATGGGAGTTTTTCATAGGGAAGATTGGGTTGAATATGCAGGGACATATAGATCCCACCCTGAGATGGAGAATAGTAGGGGCGCTGAAAGCGGCCACGACCTGCTGTTTGACAGGTTGAAAGATAGAGTGTATTTCCTTGGTTTCCAGCCTCAATCCCTTCTTTTGCATCTGTTTGTGTTGATTTGGTCTCAGGTTTGTAGTGAATGGTTAAGTTTGTTTTCTCTTGAATCAAATCAGGCAATATCAGATCGCCTTGAATAAGCTTGTAGCCTCTATTTTTGATACTGTCAATTTCTAGCCCTTCTTGTTGAAGACGTTGGATCGCTTTCCATATGGACGTGCGGCTTAAATTCAGTTCTTCTCCGATTTTCTCTCCGCTGACATAATTGTTTTCTCTAGCTAATATTTGGTAGACTAATTGGTGTGATTTCATTGATTTTCCTTTCTAGCTAAGAGGGAGTGAGCGTATTCATTTCGAGTTTGACTAGGTGTTTTATGAAAGAACTGTTTGTAGGCTTTTGAGAAATGTAGTGGATCTGAAAAACCTACAGAATATGCAATGACTTTGATTGTTTCATTGGTGTGCTCTAGTAACTGTTGAGCACGGTTCATTCGAACGAAAAGTAAATATTCTTTTGGAGAGAGTTGGTGAAATTCTTTAAACACACTAGTTAAGTAACTTCTATGAACCGATAGCTCTTTTGCTAAATCTTGAATGGTGAGCGATTGTGGATAGTGACTATCAATTAATCGTTTGCAGTCAAGATAGAGTTGGTGGGTTGATGAAATATTCTCTTTTTTCTGATTGGGAGCAATCGTTCCTAGATGAAACATCAGTTCATGGAGTTGTCCCATGATGTGGAGTTGAGCCAATTCATTAGTTTTTGTAATCTGAGCAAAGCGGACAATATCTGAGATGAGTTTTGCAGTTGTCTGTGTATGACAGTTATTTGACTGGATGAGGTAGGATTGGTCAGAAATTTGAGATAGAGCAAAGTAGTCGGGTGTCCTCCCTCCAGTGATCCCCAACCAGTAGTAAGCCCAAGGATCCTGGTTATCTGCTTGATAGAATGTTAATTCATCTGGTTTTAGTAGAAAGAAATCTCCTGCCTTTAAATCAACAATTTTCCCCTTATAATGGAATTGACCTTTTCCTTTAGTAATGTAATGTAGTACATAGGTATCTCGAATAGCTGGGCCAAAAGAATAGTTAGGCGTGCATTCTTCATAACCGTAGAAGCTAAGAGAGAGATCAATTGTTCCAGTCTGGTATTCTGAAAAAACGAGCATGGGCCACCTCCTACCTAACATTTTACCATACTTTGTATACATTTCTCTATTTTAGAAAGCGCTTTTATGTGATAAAATTTTATCAAGAAATGGATGAGGTACAATTTATGGGAGTTCGAATAGAGAATAATCTATTTTACGTTGAGAGTAAAAGTTTAAGTTTGATTATTGAAAATAGGGATGGGTTCTTATTATTAAAACATTTAGGAAAGACTATTAAGAACTATAGAGGGGCTAATAGTGTTTACGAACGCGATCATGCTTTTTCTGCTAATCCAATAGCTACTAATAGAACCTTTAGTTTGGATACGCAACGTCAGATTTTTGGACAACATGGTTTGGGTGACTTTAGAAAACCAACTTTACAGGTTCAGCACGATGCAACTGAAGTAACAGACTTTCGATTTGTAGAAGCAAAGATTTTAAGAGGTCAGAATGGTCCACAGGGTTTACCTTCTCCTCACAGCATGGATGGTACAGAAACTCTTGCCTTGATTTTAGAAGATCCTAAGGCTCAACTTAGTCTGACTTTGTATTATACTGCTTTTAATAATGATGCGACAATTGCTAGCTACAGTAAATTAGAGAATAATAGTAATCAGGAAGTTGTCATTCATAAGGACTTTTCTTTTATGGCTGATTTTCCTGCTGCAGCTTACGAAATAGTGACTTTACAGGGAGCTTATGCTCGTGAAAAGACTGTCCGACATCAACAGGTAGAACAAGGAATCTTTTCAATTAGTTCGAACCGTGGTGCTTCTGGGCATGCTCAAACACCAGCTCTTCTGTTATGTGATAAAGGAGTTACAGAGGATGCTGGGAATGTGTTTGCTCTACAACTGATGTATAGTGGAAACTTCGAAGCTTTTGTCCAAAAGAATCAATTGAATGAAGTTCGGGTTGCTATTGGGATTAATCCAGAAAATTTTTCTTGGAAGTTAGATCCTAAGGAAAACTTTGAAACACCGGTAGCTTTTGTGACTTATTCAGATAAGGGATTAACGGGTATTAGTCATGAAAGTCAGAATTTTGTACTTAAGCATATTATGCCAAGTAAATTTTCTAAAAAAGAGCGTCCAATTCTTATCAATAACTGGGAAGCTACCTACTTTGACTTTCAGAGAGAAAAACTGTTAGAACTAGCTGATGAAGCTAAGAAAGTTGGAATAGAACTTTTTGTATTAGATGATGGGTGGTTTGGTAATCGCTTTGATGATAATCGTGCTTTAGGTGATTGGGTTGTTAATGAGAAAAAGCTGGGTGGAAGTCTAGAAAGTCTGATTTCAGCGATCCATGAAAGAGGTTTGCAGTTTGGGCTTTGGTTAGAACCTGAGATGATTTCTGTTGATAGCGACTTGTATCGTAAACATCCTGACTGGGCTATTCAGGTTTCAGGATATGATCATATTTACTCTCGAAATCAATTAGTACTTAATCTTGCCAATCCCCAGGTAATAGAATATTTGAAAAATGTTTTAGATGAACTCCTCTCTCATCATAAAATTGACTACATCAAATGGGATATGAACCGCAATATCACTAATCTGGGGAATGGTTCAGTTTATCTGGAAACCCAGATGCAATCTCATCAATATATGTTGGGGCTTTACGAACTCGTTTCTTATCTGACAGAGAAACACAGTCATATTCTCTTTGAGTCCTGCTCTGGTGGTGGTGGACGAAATGATCTTGGTATGATGCGTTATTTCCCACAAGTCTGGGCTAGTGATAATACTGATGCTATTGCACGTTTACCAATCCAATACGGTTCATCCTATCTCTATCCAACCATTTCCATGGGGGCTCATGTGTCAGCAGTACCAAATCATCAGATGGGACGAATGACACCATTGGAAACTCGTGGTCATGTAGCAATGATGGGAAATCTGGGGTATGAGCTTGATTTGACAAGTTTATCAGATGAAGAGAAGGCTGAGATTGCTAATCAGGTGAACTTGTATAAAGAATTGCGACCAGTAGTCCAGTTGGGGAATCAGTATAGGTTAATCAATCCCGATGCTGAATCCAATGAAGCAGCTGTACAATTTAACTATGAAAATCAAACGATTGTGACCTACGTCCGAGTCCTGTCAGTTGTGGAAACAATGGAAACCACCTTGAAACTGAAAGACTTAGAAGTGGAAGGGCTTTATGAGCTGGAAGGGACAAACATTGTTTACTCGGGTGCAGAGCTCATGTATGCAGGTTTAACTGTTACCTTATCACCAGGAGATTTTTTGAGTAGACAGTATAAATTCAAAAGACTATAATAAAAGCGTATAAATTTATCAAGGAGGCATTCCAATGAAATGGTATAAGAAAGCAGGTTTTCTTTTAGTAGCTGGGGCAAGTTTACTAGGCCTCGTGGCTTGTGGTCAGAACAATCAATCAACTGATGGCAAGGTAACGATTGAGTTTTTTAACCAGAAGACCGAGATGGCAGATACCTTGCAAAAGATAGTGGATGATTTTGAGAAGGAACACCCTAATATTGATGTGAAGCTGACTACAGTACCTTCAGCTGGAATTGTTCTAAAGACTCGGATTTTATCAGGAGATGTTCCAGATATTATTAATATCTATCCTCAAAATATGGATTTTCAGGAGTGGGCGAAGGCAGGTTATTTTGCGGATATGACAGGAAAACCCTATCTTGAGAACATCAAGAATGACTATGCTGAAAAGTATGCAATCAATAACAAGATTTATAGTGTGCCTTTAACGGCCAACCTTTATGGAATCTATTACAATAAAACGAAGTTTAAAGAATTAGGACTTGAGGAACCGAAGACTTTTAAAGAATTTCAAGAGATTGTTAAAAAGATAAAAGATAGTGGGAATTCTCCATTTGCGGTTGCGGGCAATGAAGGCTGGACATTAAATGGTTACCACCAACTTTCTCTCATTACTCTTACGGGTAGTGGAGACGCGGCTAATAACTACCTTCGCTTTTCAAAACCAAATGCTATTTCTGCAGATGATGCTATTTTAAAAGCAGATGCAGAACGACTCGATTTATTAGCAGATAATGCTCAAGATGGTTGGCGTGGTGCCTCTTATAATGATGCGGTGGTAGCATTTTCGAGTGAAAAAGCTTTGATGATGCCACAAGGATCATGGGCATTAGCGGCAATTAATCAACAGGATCCAAAATTTGAGGTGGGGATGTTTGCTTTTCCTGGAGAAGAAGTAGGAAAAGAAGTCACTGTTGGTGCAGGGGATATGGCATTATCAACTTCAGCTACTACCAAACACCCTAAGGAAACCGAAGAATTTATCAGCTATATGACTAGTCCAAAAGCTATGCAGTCATACTATGATGTAGATGGATCACCTGTTGCGGTAAAAGGCATACAGGAAAAAGAAGATTCAGCGCTTGCAGCTATTTCTAAACTGGCTTTTACGGACAAACATTATGTTTGGTTGGGCCAACGCTGGAACTCTGAAGAAGACTTTTTTAATCTAAGTGCAGGTTACCTGATGGATAAAAATCTGAAAAATATGGCAAACAATCTCAATGCTTTCTTTAATCCAATGAAGGCAGATTTGGACTAGAATAGGAGTTAAGATGATATGGCTATTCGAAAATTTTTAAATAAATACTGGGGTTGGACATTTTTGCTCATCCCGCTTGCTTTACAAGCTATCTTCTTTTACTTTCCAATGGTACAAGGTGCTTTCTATAGTTTGACTAACTGGACTGGATTGACCTATAATTATAAATTTGTTGGTTTAAATAACTACAAATTGCTGATGATTGATGGGAAATTCTTCACAGCCATAGCCTTTACTTTGATTTTAACTCTGGCATTGATTATTGGAGAGATTACGATTGGGATGGTTGTGGCACGAGCCTTAAATTCTAAGATGAAGGGGCAGACCTTCTTTAGAGCTTGGTTCTTTTTCCCGGCTGTTTTGTCTGGTTTGACAGTTTCCTTGATTTTTAAACAATTCTTCAACTATGGTCTTCCAACGATTGGAAAAATTTTAGGAATTAGCTTTTTACAAGAGAGTCTATTGGGGACACCAGTTGGAGCGGTAGTGGCAACTATTTTTGTTCTTCTATGGCAAGGAGTAGCTATGCCAATCATTCTCTTTCTTGCTGGTCTTCAGAGTATTCCAAATGATATTTTAGAGGCAGCATCAATTGATGGTGCAACAAGTAAACAAACCTTTTGGAAGATTGAATTGCCCTATTTATTGCCAACGATCTCAATGGTTTTTATCTTGGCTCTTAAGTCTGGTTTGACAGCTTTTGACCAAATTTTTGCCTTGACGAGTGGTGGTCCAAATAATGCTACAACGTCTCTTGGACTGTTAGTCTACAACTATGCTTTCAAGAGTAATCAATATGGATATGCGAATGCAATTGCCTTGATTTTATTCTTAATTATTGGAATTGTTTCTATTATCCAAATCAAGCTATCAAAGAAATTTGAAATCTAATAGAGGAGTCCTACACATGAAAAAAGAAGAAAAATTGAATCAGTTTTGGAAATACGTCCTCTTGATAGTCGGTGGTATTCTTATACTTGTTCCTTTGTTGGTAACAGTATTTAGTTCTTTCAAGACAACTAAGGATATCATGAATCATTTCTTTAGTTTGCCCAATCCTTTTACGTTGAGTAATTATGAACGATTGATTTCGGATGGAATTGGAGGCTATTTCTGGAATTCAGCAGTTATTACGGTGTTATCATTGATTGTAGTGGCTTTCTTTATACCAGCTGCAGCTTATTCCATTGCTCGAAATATGTCCAAGAAAAAAGCCTTTGCAATTATGTATTCGCTCTTGATTTTAGGGATATTTGTTCCATTTCAGGTGATTATGATTCCCATCACAGTTATGATGAGTAAACTCGGTCTAGCAAATATGTGGGGGCTAGTAATACTCTACCTAACTTATGCTATTCCACAGACTCTCTTCTTGTATGTTGGTTATATAAAAATCAGTGTACCAGATAGTTTGGACGAAGCTGCGGAAATTGATGGGGCTGATCGTTTTACAATTTATCGTCGAATCATTTTTCCAATGTTGAAGCCCATGCATGCGACAACTTTGATTATCAATGCTCTCTGGTTCTGGAATGACTTTATGTTGCCACTCTTGATTCTGAATAAGGATTCCAAGATGTGGACTTTACCTCTCTTCCAATACAACTACCAAGGTCAGTACTTCAATGACTATGGTCCAAGTTTTGCATCTTATATTGTGGGAATTGTAACGATAACCATTGTCTACCTCATCTTCCAAAAACATATCATTTCAGGAATGAGTAACGGGGCAGTGAAGTAAGAAAGTGCTTAGGGAATTTATAATTCCATACATAGAGGAACAGTTCAGCTTGTTTACAATTCTATGTAGAAAAAAGAAAGTAGTACTTAGTTGCTTGCAGTCTATAGTAGTACGAGTTCAATATGAACAAAAACCTAAAAATATCTTTCATTTACGAAGCCAGGTCATATAAGACTTGGCTTTCATCAGAAAAAGGAGACCATCTATGACCATTCAAAATAAAACCATGTTGATTACTTACTCAGATAGTCTTGGAAATAACCTTAAAGACTTGTATGAGAATTTGGAAGAACATTTTGGCGATGCTATTGGGGGAGTTCACCTTCTACCATTTTTCCCGTCAACAGGAGATCGTGGATTTGCACCAGTTGACTATGATGAAGTGGATCCAGCGTTTGGTGATTGGGAGGATGTTAAGCGTTTAGGTGAGAAATATTATCTTATGTTTGACTTTATGATTAATCATATTTCTCGTCAATCTAAGTATTATAGGGACTATCAAGAAAAACATGAAGCCAGTGAATTTAAGGATCTCTTTTTAAACTGGGATAAGTTTTGGCCAGAGAACCGTCCGACACAGTCTGACGTAGATTTAATCTACAAGCGTAAGGATCGTGCACCAAAGCAAGAGATTGTTTTTGCAGATGGTTCAGTGGAACATTTGTGGAATACCTTTGGTGAGGAGCAGATTGATCTTGATGTGACCAAAGAAGTAACGATGAGATTCATCCGTAAGACGATTCAACATCTAGCAAGTAACGGGTGTGATTTGATTCGTCTAGATGCCTTTGCTTATGCAGTGAAGAAATTGGATACCAATGATTTCTTTGTGGAACCAGATATTTGGAATTTATTGGACAGAGTTCGAGATATCGCTGCTGAGTATGGGACAGAGCTCTTACCTGAGATTCATGAACACTATTCGATTCAGTTTAAAATAGCGGACCATGATTACTATGTTTACGATTTTGCCCTTTCAATGGTGACTCTTTATACTCTTTACAGTTCCAGAACAGAGCGCTTGGCCAAGTGGTTGAAGATGAGCCCGATGAAGCAATTTACGACACTAGATACCCATGATGGAATTGGAGTGGTGGATGTCAAAGATATCCTGACCGATGAGGAAATTGACTATGCTTCAAATGAGCTCTATAAGGTTGGAGCGAATGTCAAACGGAAGTACTCTAGTGCCGAGTATAACAATTTAGATATCTACCAAATCAATTCAACCTACTATTCTGCGCTTGGAGATGATGATGTCAAGTATTTCCTAGCTCGTCTGATTCAAGCTTTTGCTCCAGGCATTCCTCAGGTTTACTATGTGGGTCTATTAGCAGGAAAAAATGACTTGAAATTGTTAGAAGAAACCAAAGAAGGTCGAAATATTAATCGTCATTACTATAGCAATGAGGAAATAGCAGAAGAAGTTCAACGTCCTGTGGTGAAGGCCCTTCTCAATCTATTTTCTTTCCGTAATCGGTCAGAGGCCTTTGATCTAGAAGGAACTATAGAGGTGGAAACACCAACAGCTCACAGCATTGTAATCAAACGTCAAAATAAAGACAAGTCCGTAACAGCAGTAGCAGAAATTGATTTACAAAGTCAGACCTATCAAGTAGTGGAAAACGGCAGAAAAATTCAGTTCTAGTGCTATATTAATGAAAGAGTTTTTTTGTTGTGAAAACGTGTTCATTGTTCCCAAATGACGGAAAAAATGGTAGAATATAAAGATAGTTTAGCATTTATCTTCTGGAGAAATCCAGAACAGAAAGGATCCGTTTTGAAATCAATTGGATTACTGGATAAGATAAGAGGGCTTTCGAAAAAAGATTTCTTTTTGTATTTGATGATCATAAGTATCTTTTTACCTTTTTATTTGTTCTTAGCCCTCTTTGCTTTATATTTGATAGGTTTACTTGTTACTGGGGAGATGAAGGGAATTATCAAAGGATTAGCCAAACATCCTGTACTTCTCTTTTTTATTGCCTACAGTAGTATCATTTCCATCGTCGCCAAGAACTGGCTTGGATTGGTTGCATCTTTACTGATGTTTCTCTTCCTCATTTTCTTTAGTTTTTACCAGAAACGTCTGACACATGCTTTCTTTCGACTTATACTGCAGACAATCTTGTTTGGTAGTGTGCTCTCTGCTGTTTTTGCTACTTTGGAGCATTTCCAAATTGTAAAGAAATTTAACTACGCCTTTCTTTCGCCCAATATGCAAGTATGGCACCAAAACCGTGCAGAGGTGACCTTCTTTAATCCTAACTACTATGGGATCATTTGTTGCTTCTGTATCATGATTGCCTTTTACCTCTTTACAACGACGAAGTTAAGATGGTTGAAAGTCTTTTGTGTGCTAGCAGGTTTTGTGAATCTATTTGGTTTGAATTTTACGCAAAATAGGACGGCTTTTCCTGCCATCATTGCTGGTGCAATCATTTATCTTTTTACAACCATTAAAAACTGGCGTGCCTTCTGGCTCAGTATTGGAGTTTTCGGGATTGGCCTTTGTTTCCTCTTCTCAAGCGATTTGGGTGTCCGTATGGGAACGCTAGATTCTTCAATGGAGGAGCGTGTTTCAATCTGGAATGCGGGTATGACTTTGTTCAAGCAAAATCCGATCTGGGGTGAGGGACCACTGACCTATATGAATTCTTATCCGAGAATTCATGCACCTTACCACGAGCACGCGCATAGTCTTTACATCGATACTATTTTAAGTTATGGTTTGATTGGAACCATTCTTCTATCCATTTCTTCGGTTATCCCGGTTCACATGATGATGGATATGAGTCAGGAGTCTGGTAAACGACCAATTATCGGTCTTTATCTCTCCTTCCTTACAGTAGTCGCTGTACATGGAATTTTTGACTTGGCTCTCTTTTGGATTCAGTCAGGATTCATCTTCTTGCTGGTTATGTGCAGTCTACCACTGGAACATCGAACACTGGTGTCCGAAATGACAGATTAAGTTGATCAAGATTAGAGATCTTCTACTTTAGGTAGGAGGTCTTTTTTGTTGGTAGAAATTATTTCTAAATCGAAATAGTTGACAGATGGAATGATAAGTATTACAATGTAATATAATTCGATATGGAAATAAATTGGAGAAGTCATGAAAGATAGTCATTTGGTAGCCTATCATATTCGTTTGTTGAATGGGCGGATTTTTCAAAAGTTACTGAGTCAGGATTCGGAGGCTCTTTATCGAAGTGAGCAGGGCAAGATTCTCACTGTTTTATGGAATAGTGAAACTGGCTGTGCAACTGCGACAGATATTGCGCTTGAGACTGGTCTCACCAACAATACGCTCACAACCATGATAAAGAAACTTGAGGAGCAAAATCTGGTTACCATCAGTCCATGTGGAATAGACAAGAGAAAAAAATATGTCAAGTTGACAGAGCAGGGTTGGTCTCAGAAAGAAGTGGGCCATCGTATCAGTCAAAAACTGGATGCTATTTTTTATAAAGGCTTCTCAGAGGAAGAAATTCGGCAGTTTGAAAGCTATCAGGAACGCATTTTAGCAAATTTAAAAGAAAAAGAGGCATAAATCATGTCAAAACAAGTTAAAAATGCACAAAATCTATATATTCACGCTATTCAAGACGGGCGAGTTGCTGAGGCTCAAGCTCAGTCTGTAGGAGATACCTACATTCAACACTCGACAGGTGTGCCAGATGGGAAAGAAGGGTTTGCGGCTTTCTTTGCAAATTTCTTTGAGCGCCATCCCGAGCGTGAGATGAAAATTGTTCGCACCATTGAAGACGGTAATCTGGTCTTTGTCCATGTTCACCAATATCTCAATGGCGGAGAAGCGCAATGGGTGACGACGGATACTTTCCGTGCGGATGAGAATGGCCGTATCGTAGAATATTGGGATGTTATTGACTACTATCAAACTCCAGAAAATGAACAGTTAGATCAGATCTTTGGGGATTTTGAAATCACGGATTTGGACAAAACAGCAGAAAATAAAAAGTTGGTTCGCCGTTTCTTGACAGAAATTTTCCAAAATGGGGAGCTGGAGCAGTGGAGTGATTATGTGGCGGACGATTTGATTCAGCATAATCATGAGATTGGCCAAGGAAGTGCTGCTTATAAAAACTATGTGGCTGAACATGGTGTCACTTTTGACTTTGTTTTCCAGCTTTTGGGACAAGGAAATTATGTGGTCAGCTATGGACAGACTCAGATAGATGGGGTGCCTTATGCTCAGTATGACATCTTCCGTTTGGAGAATGGCTTGATTGTGGAGCATTGGGATAATAAGGAAGTTATGCCTAAGGTAGAAGACTTGACCAACCGAGGAAAATTTTAAATTGAGGATACAGAATGATTGAATACAAAAATGTAGCTTTACGCTACACAGAAAAAGATGTTTTGAGAGATGTCAATTTACGAATTGAGAATGGGGAGTTTATGGTTTTAGTTGGTCCATCTGGCTCAGGTAAGACGACTATGCTTAAGATGATCAACCGCCTCTTGGAACCTACGGATGGTGATATTTACATGGATGGTAAGCGTATCAAGGACTATGATGAGCGGGAACTTCGTCTTTCTACTGGTTATGTTTTACAGGCCATTGCTCTGTTTCCTAATCTAACGGTTGCGGAAAATATTTCCCTCATTCCTGAGATGAAGGGCTGGACTAAGGAAGAAATTGCTCAGAAAACAGAAGAGCTTTTGGCTAAGGTTGGCTTGCCAGTAGCTGAGTATGGGCATCGACTTCCAAGCGAATTATCTGGTGGAGAACAGCAACGGGTCGGGATTGTCCGTGCCATGATTGGTCAGCCTAAGATTCTCCTCATGGATGAGCCCTTTTCGGCCTTGGATGCTATTTCGAGAAAACAGTTACAGGTTCTGACGAAAGAATTGCATAAGGAGTTTGGGATGACAACCGTTTTCGTCACTCATGATACGGATGAGGCATTGAAATTAGGTGATCGGATCGCTGTTTTGCAGGATGGAGAGATTCGTCAGGTGGCGAATCCTGAGACGATTTTAAAAGCGCCTGCAACAGACTTTGTAGCAGACTTGTTTGGAGGTAGTGTTCATGACTAATTTGATATCAACTTTTCAGGATCGTTTTGGTGATTGGGTAACAGCTCTATCTCAACATTTGCAGTTGTCACTTTTGACCTTATTACTAGCTATTTTTATTGCTATTCCCTTGGCTGTTTATCTTCGATATCATGAGAAGTTGGCGGACTGGGTCTTGCAGATTGCAGGGATTTTCCAGACCATCCCGTCTCTAGCCTTGTTGGGGCTCTTTATCCCTTTGATGGGAATTGGGACCTTGCCTGCTTTGACGGCTCTAGTGATCTATGCGATTTTCCCAATTTTGCAAAATACCATCACTGGGCTAAAGGGAATTGATCCAAGTCTACAAGAGGCTGGGATTGCCTTTGGGATGACCAGGTGGGAGCGTCTCAAGAAGTTTGAAATTCCACTTGCCATGCCTGTCATTATGTCTGGGATTCGGACGGCAGCGGTCTTGATTATCGGTACGGCAACCTTGGCTGCCTTGATTGGTGCAGGGGGACTGGGTTCCTTTATCCTTTTGGGAATTGACCGTAATAATGCCAGTCTGATTTTGATTGGGGCCCTTTCTTCTGCAGTGCTTGCCATTGCCTTTAACTTCCTACTAAAAGTGATGGAAAAAGCAAAATTGCGGACGATTTTCTCTGGTTTTGCCTTGGTGACCTTATTGCTCGGTCTGTCTTATAGTCCAGCTCTATTAGCTCAAAAAGAGAAAGAAAACTTGGTGATTGCTGGGAAATTGGGACCGGAACCAGAAATTTTGGCTAATATGTATAAGTTGCTGATTGAGGAAAATACCAGTATGACGGCAACGGTTAAACCGAATTTTGGGAAAACAAGCTTCCTCTATGAAGCTCTGAAAAAAGGGGATATTGATATCTATCCTGAATTTACCGGTACGGTGACTGAAAGTTTGCTTCAGCCATCACCCAAGGTAGGTCATGATCCGGATCAGGTTTATCAGGTGGCGCGTGATGGCATTGCCAAACAAGATCATCTTGCCTATCTCAAACCCATGTCTTATCAAAATACCTACGCTGTAGCTGTTCCGAAAAAGATTGCTCAAGAATATGGCTTGAAGACCATTTCGGACTTGAAAAAAGTGGAAGGGCAGTTGAAGGCAGGCTTTACACTTGAGTTTAATGACCGTGAAGATGGAAATAAAGGCTTGCAGTCAATGTATGGTCTCAATCTCAATGTGGCGACCATGGAGCCAGCCCTTCGCTATCAGGCAATTCAGTCAGGTGATATTCAAATCACGGATGCCTATTCAACCGATGCAGAGTTGGCGCGTTATGATTTGCAGGTCTTGGAGGATGACAAACAACTCTTCCCACCTTATCAAGGGGCTCCACTAATGAAAGAAGCTCTTCTCAAGAAACATCCTGAGTTGGAGACGGTTCTCAATAAATTGGCTGGTAAAATTACTGAAAGCCAGATGAGCCAGCTCAACTACCAAGTCGGTGTTGAAGGCAAGTCAGCAGAACAAGTAGCCAAGGAGTTTTTACAAGAACAAGGTTTGTTGAAGAAATAGTTTGAAAATGTCAAACTCAACTTGCTTAAACGACCATATAGAAAAATGCTCAGACAATCTTGTCTGGGCTTTTTTAGTGTCAGAATTAATGATTTTCATTTTTAAACGATAAATTGTAAAATATAGTGTAACAAAAAAAACTCATAGCGTTTCATTGGTGTAAACTGTAGGTAACCACACAAACAAAAGCCGAGGAAAAACTATGAGCTACTCCCATCTTACCATAACCGACCGAATAAAGATAGAAACCTACATGGAATTAGGTTTAAAACCTTGCCAAATTGCAAGTAAAATTGGCGTCCATAAGTCTCCCATTTCAAGAGAGTTAAGACGATGCCAAAATGCTTACTCCCCCGTCTTAGCACAGGAACAGTACGACCACAGGGCTAAGCAAAAAGGTCGGAAGTCTTGTTTAACACCAAAGTTGAAAAAGGAAATTAAGAACGGTTTAAAATCCTCCTGGTCGCCTGAACAGATTTATGGGCGCTATCAGCTTGGACAAAAGCCAATGGTAGCTTTTAAAACCATCTATAACTGGCTCTATGCTGGTTTGATTGTTCTGGATTTAAGCGCCCTTCGTCGTAAAGGGAAGACTCGACAACCCAAAGAAACACGTGGAAGATTTAGGATTAGCACATCGATTGCCAAACGTCCTAAAGAGATCCGGAATCGTGAAACTTTTGGCCACTGAGAGCTTGATACTGTAGTGTCTTCCAGAGGCAAAAGCAAGGGGTGTTTAGTGACTTTTCTAGAGTGAAAAACTCGTTTTCACTTAGCTTTCAAGATACCAGATAGAACAGCCAAAGCCAT
>CAUVRF010000037.1:0-15606 GCA_963554245.1 uncultured Streptococcus sp. | reverse complement strand
GTTTGAAGAGATTTTCGAAGAGTATTATTTCATTGTTGGGAAGAGCAATACATCACGGATAGTGGTTGTATCAGTGAGGAGCATGCAGAGACGGTCGATACCGATCCCCAAACCACCTGTTGGAGGCATACCGTATTCAAGGGCCTCGATGTAATCGTAGTCAATGCCAGTTGCTTCGTCGTCACCAAGTTCTTTAGCTTTCGCCTGGGCTTCAAAACGGCTAAGCTGGTCGATTGGGTCGTTCAACTCAGTAAAGGCATTACCGTACTCCTTAGTCATGATGAAGAGCTCAAAACGGTCAGTAAAGCGCTCATCTTCAGGATTTTTCTTAGCGAGTGGAGAGACAGCTACTGGATGTCCGTAGACAAAGGTTGGTTGGATCAAGGTTTCTTCAACAAATTCTTCAAAGAAAGCGTTGATGATGTGACCAACTTCAGTGTAGTGTTTTTCAACTGGAACTTTCTTCTCAGCAGCGATAGCTTTTGCTTCTTCGAAGGTCATGTCTTGCCAGAAGTCTACCCCAGTAATTTCTTTGATAGCATCCACCATATGAACACGTTTAAATGGTTCGTTGATTTTGATTTCAGTCCCTTGATAGTTTACTGGACCATCACCCTTAACTGCCTTAGCAGCGTGTTGGATAATACCTTCCGTCAAGTCCATGATATCTTGGAAATCTGCATAAGCTTGGTAAACCTCGATAGAAGTAAACTCAGGGTTATGAGTAGCATCCATTCCTTCGTTACGGAAGATACGGCCAATTTCATAGACACGTTCCATACCACCAACGATAAGACGTTTTAAGTGAAGCTCAGTCGCGATACGGAGCACCATGTCAATGTTTTGGGCATTGTGGTGAGTGATAAATGGACGAGCAGCAGCACCACCAGCTTCGTTGTGAAGAACAGGTGTTTCCACTTCAAGGAAACCTTTTTGATCAAGAAAACGACGGATTTCAGAGATGATTTTTGAACGAGTGACAAAGCGCTCAAAGCTTTCACGGTTCGAAATCAAGTCAAGGTAACGTTTACGGTAAATTGTTTCAACGTCTGTCAAACCGTGGAATTTCTCTGGAAGCGGGCGAAGTGCTTTAGACAAGTGAGTGATGTGAGTTGCCTTGATAGAAAGTTCTCCCATATCTGTACGCATCACTTCACCTTCGACACCAAGGAAGTCACCCAGGTCTGCTTTTTTGAAGATTTCGTAGTTTTCTTCACCGACTTCGTCTTTACGAACGTAGATCTGGATTTGACCTTCTCGGTCTTGAAGATGGGCAAAGCCAACTTTCCCTTTTCCACGTTTGGTTACTATGCGTCCAGCGATAGTAGCAGTTTCATTTAATTCATGTAATTGTTCTTTATCAAGTTCTGCAAATTTGTCTTTTAGCTCTTGTGAGTTAGCAGTACGTTCAAAACGTTTTCCGAAGGGATCGATTCCTTGTTCACGGAGCGCAGCCATTTTTTCACGGCGAACGATCTGCTGGTCATTTAGTTCTTCCATATGTTCTGTAGACATGAAATCCTCCTAATTTTACTCAAAATTTGATACGATGAGTCTTTTTTGCGATACTCCCATTTTATCATAAATAGTCAAGAAATTCACGGATATTCTATAAAAACTAAAAAGAACTTGACCATTAAGATCAAGTTCCATTATTTTCCTTGATAGGAAGTGTCATTCCACCTTTCCAGAGTGAAGGTTTCAAAATCCTTGGTTTCTAAAACTGTTAGACTAGCATTTGCTAAACCTCCATCTTTTCGAAGAAGGGGTTCTTTATAACCTAGAAGGGTACGAAGACTAGCAGTGAGATTTGCACCATGACCAACAATTAGAACTCTCTCAGCCTGACTCCCCTTCAGAGATTTGATAAATTGAATGGTGCGTTGAGTTGTAGAGTAGAGGGATTCCGCTTCAAACATTCTTGTATCGAACTTAGCTAAGTTTATACGAAAAGCCTTGATTTGTTGTGGGTAGATGGCCTCTAATGTTGCAATTTTTAATCCCTCTAGTTTTCCGAGATGCCATTCACGCAGGTCAGGAATAGCCTTTAAAGGACATTGTATCTGGAGTTGACTTTGGATAATTTCAGCAGATTTGACCGCTCTTGGTAAATCACTTGAATAAATCTCATCGAAAGAAATATTGCTGAGATATTGACCGAGAGCCTTTAAGGTATCAATAGACTCAGGAAGAAGAGGTGAGTCCCCTCCGGCACCTTGGAAACGTCCTTCAAGATTCCAGATAGTTCGGCCATGACGCACAAAATAGAGTTTCATCAGTTGTTTTCCTCCAAGATATCTGCAAAATCTGCTTTCACAAAGCTAGCCAAGTCTTGTGGAGCAATAATGATACTATGCCCGACTTCCCCAGCAGAGACGATCATTTTGTCTAAATCTAAAGCTGTTTTATCAATAAAAATAGGATAGTTGTGTTTTTGGCGAATGCCGACGGGGTTATTTGCCCCATGAATGTAGCCTGTCGTTTTTTCTAGGTCTTTTTGTGGAATCATACTCACTTTTTTATTACCAGAAACCTTTGCTAATTTTTTTTCAGCGAGGTGTTCTGTTATGGGGACGATTCCGATAATTGGGCCTGTCTTGTCCCCCAGCAGAGCCAAGGTTTTAAAGATATGTGTTCGATCATATTCCGAAGGAAGTTCACCCTCAAGCGCATTGATTTGAATCTCTGTATGCTCAATTCCTGCTTTGGTTAAAATTTGCTCGACAAGAGTTTTTTTAATTTTTACTTTTTTTGCCATTATTTGTACTTATCCTCCAATTGACTCATCCAGATACCAAGCCAAATGCCAAGCGCAAAGAAGAAGGCGATGAGAACATAGCTCACGATAGAAAGTCCAGTGTATTGGATACTTTCAGCACTTCCAGCATTTGGAATCAAAATCAAGAGAGTGCTTGATAGCACAATCCCAATAATAAAGTGATAAACACGGGAGTGGTAATTGTTCAAGGCATGGTCCATTAATTTTGAAAAGATAATGAGAGTTGCTCCTGCACCCATCCCGATAGGAAGGAAGGTACCAAATAAATCAAAGGTCTTAAAGCCAGTTAGCATTGGAGCGTACAGTCCTAAAATCAAGAGTAGATTTGATGGACTTAAACCAGGCACCAAGACACCAAGAGCTAAAAGAACACCTGCCAAGATGAAACTAGCGAAACTGGCGCTGAGAGAACCAACAACAAAGTTTAGCGCGTAGAGCCCTAGACCTGAAAGGATAAAGGTAGTCCAGAACCAGACTAGGTCAATCTTGTCACGATCAGATTCTCGAGTAGATTCTCTAAGGAGGCTAGGAACTGTACCGATGATAGCTCCAGCAAAGCTCCATAAAACATAGACTTGGTAATTTTCTAGCAAATACTCAATCGGATAGGAAAACAAACCAATACCTAGCAACATCCCGATGGCTACTGGGATAAAGTATAGGACATTTTCTTTAAAATCTTTAAAGGGATGAGCAAGAAAGCCAATCATTCGCTCGTAGATCCCCAAAATCGCTGCCAGAACACCACCAGAAATTCCAGGTAGGATAAATCCTAAGGCGATGACGATTCCTTTAATAACTCTTGCAATCCATGAAAACATATTAGACTCCTCAATTTCATAAATTTCTTTCTCTGTCTTATCAATTATAACACAGACGGCAAAAAAATGAAAAAGCAAGTGAAAAAGTTGCGATTTTCACTTGCTTTATGGTCTTAAAAATAGCTTTCTGAAGGTTTCTTCTTTTTCCTTATCAGTAGAAATGAGATTGATGTCTAGGTGATGTTCAAATCCAGCAATTCTTCCTTTTGAAGTATATTGATGGAGGTCATAGTCTAAATCAGTATTGGGTGTGGCCTCAAAGTAGCCTGAGTCTGTCCCATAAGAAGGAATCCAGACGGCAGAGAAATTTTCCGTATTGATGCTATGTTCTTGCATGAAATAAACACCAATGTAAATCCCGATATTTTTAGCGCCCAGCGATTCAAGTTTAGCCCGAAAAGCTTCAACTCCGTCATTCATATCGGCCATTGTTTTTTCCTCAACGTCAAGCCAGTAATAACTAGGATTGTATGGAGAAGCAGAATTGTAGAAAACTTCAGCCGCTTTTTCCATTTCTTCTTTGTTCGTACCAGTTAGATAAGCATAAACGGCTACGGGGACATTGCGCTTTTGAAATTCTGAAATGTGATTTTTATAGGATTTATCAACCCCGTTGATAAAGGCCGCATCATTTGCTTCCGTGTGTTGAGTACCACTGTGCACACGAACAATAGCTCCAGAAATATTTTGAGATAAAATATCGTAGTTTATCTCCTCCGGTCTTTGCCAACCAGAAATGTCAATAATGGGTTTATCAAGATTATGCAAGGCCTGGTTTTCAACTTGGACAGTGTTGCTTTTTGACTTGACCGAATGGTCTTCATAAGCTGGTTTATTAAAGATTAAAATAGCTATAACAATGGTGAATAGACTAAAAATAATAGCTGGATGAATTTCTTTTCTCATATCTAATTAGTTTAACGTAAATAGATAAAAAAATCAAAGAAAACGTTGAAAAGATGAATGAACTAGCATGTTTTCCCCTATTTCTCTGTTTGTTTACTCCTAAGGAAGTAAATTATGGTATAATATAAGGGAATTTTTATAGAAAAGAGAATAGTATGTCAAATTATGCCATTATCTTAGCAGCGGGTAAAGGTACTCGCATGAAATCAGATCTTCCAAAGGTACTTCATAAGGTAGCAGGAATTTCGATGTTGGAGCATGTTTTTCGTAGTGTTGGTGCTATTCAACCTGAAAAAACAGTCACTGTAGTTGGTCACAAGGCTGAGCTAGTTGAGCAAGTCTTGGCTGGACAGACAGACTTTGTCACCCAATCGGAACAACTGGGCACAGGGCATGCTGTTATGATGGCAGAACCCATTCTCCAAAATCGCTCTGGGCACACCTTGGTTATCGCTGGGGATACTCCTCTGATTACAGGTGAAAGCTTGAAAAACCTCTTGGATTTCCATATCAATCACAAAAATGTGGCGACTATTTTAACGGCTGAAGCAGTAGATCCTTTTGGGTATGGTCGTATCGTCCGTAACGATAACGCTGAAGTTCTTCGCATTGTGGAGCAGAAAGATGCTACAGACTTTGAAAAGCAAATTAAGGAAATCAATACAGGAACTTATGTATTTGACAATGAACGTCTTTTTGAGGCTCTTAAAAACATCAACACCAACAATGCCCAAGGTGAGTATTATATTACTGATGTGATTGGTATTTTCCGTAATGCAGGTGAGAAGGTTGGCGCCTATACTCTCAAGGATTTTGATGAAAGTCTTGGGGTAAACGATCGTGTGGCTCTTGCCACTGCGGAAGCAGTGATGCGTCGCCGTATCAATCAAAAACATATGGTTAATGGTGTTAGTTTTGTTAATCCAGAAGCAACTTACATCGATGTTGATGTCGAGATTGCTTCTGAAGTCCAAATCGAAGCCAACGTTACCTTGAAAGGTCAAACGAAGATTGGGGCGGAAACTGTTTTAACAAATGGAACTTATATCGTGGATAGCGCTATCGGAGCTGGAGCTGTGATTACGAACTCTATGATTGAGGAAAGTAGTGTTGCGGACGGTGTGACAGTCGGTCCCTATGCTCATATTCGTCCAGGCTCAAGTCTAGCTTCCCAAGTTCACATTGGAAACTTTGTTGAAGTAAAAGGATCTTCAATCGGTGAAAATACCAAGGCAGGTCATTTGACCTATATCGGAAACTGTGAAGTGGGTAGCCATGTTAACTTTGGTGCAGGCACGATTACAGTTAACTACGACGGGAAGAATAAGTACAAGACTGTCATTGGTAACAATGTCTTTGTTGGATCAAACTCAACCATCATTGCTCCAGTGGAACTTGGTGATAATTCACTAGTTGGAGCTGGTTCAACGATTACAAAAGATGTTCCAGCTGACGCCATTGCTATTGGACGTGGACGTCAAGTTAATAAAGATGAATATGCACTACGTTTGCCTCATCATCCTAAGAATCAGTAGGAGTCTATCATGGAATTTGAAGAAAAAACGATTAGCCGGAAGGAAATCTATCAAGGTCCTATTTTTAAGCTAGTGCAAGATCAGGTGGAACTACCCGAAGGGAAGGGAACTGCCCAACGTGATCTGATTTTTCACAATGGAGGCGTATGTGTTCTAGCTGTGACAGCTGAGGATAAAATCGTCCTTGTTAAGCAATACCGAAAAGCTATTGAAGCCATCTCTTATGAAATTCCTGCTGGTAAACTGGAAATTGGTGAAAATGCAGATCCCATGTCGGCGGCTCTTCGTGAATTGGAGGAGGAGGTTGCCTATACAGGTAAGTTAGAGCTTCTATATGATTTCTACTCTGCTATTGGTTTTTGTAATGAAAAATTAAAACTCTACCTCGCAAGAGATTTAACTAAGGTGGAAAATCCCCGTCCGCAAGATGATGATGAAACCTTAGAAGTTCTAGAGGTCAGTCTCGAGGAAGCAAAAAACTTAATTCAGTCTGGCCATATCTGTGATGCTAAGACGATTATGGCAATCCAGTACTGGGAATTGCAAAAGAAATAGAGGAGTAGCCCATGGGAAAACCTTTGTTAACAGATGAAATAATCGAACGTGCCAATCGTGGGGAGAAAATCTCTGGGCCACCTCTTCAAGATGACGAGGAAACTAAAATTTTATCAACTTCTTCACAAAACTTTGGTTATTCACGTTCTAGAGACTATAATTCTATTCAAGATACTTTAACAATCGAAGTAGAGCCAACGATTCATAAGAGCCGTCGCATTGAGAATACCAAGAGAAATGTTTTTAACTCAAAATTAAACAGAATCTTATTTACAGTCATCCTTCTCTTGATTTTACTTGTGTTGGCGATGAAACTTTTGTAATAGAAAAGGAAATAAAATGAAAATTGGAATCATTGCAGCAATGCCAGAAGAGCTCCTACACTTGACTCAGAATTTAGATAGAGCACAAGAAGTCCAAGTCCTCGGAAATACTTACTACACTGGCACCGTTGGCAAGACAGAAGTTGTTCTAGTTCAGAGTGGGATTGGGAAGGTCATGTCAGCTATGAGTGTAGCGGTG
Organism: uncultured Streptococcus sp.; assembly: GCA_963554245.1. GTDB lineage: Bacteria > Bacillota > Bacilli > Lactobacillales > Streptococcaceae > Streptococcus. The sequence continues at coordinate 8,488 of CAUVRF010000037.1, read as the reverse complement.
TTAGCTGACCATTTCCAAGTAGATGCCGTTATCAATACAGGATCAGCAGGTGCAGTTGCAGAAGGGATTGCCGTTGGAGATGTAGTGATTGCGGATAAATTGGCTTACCATGATGTGGATGTAACTGCTTTTGGCTATGCTTATGGTCAGATGGCTGGTCAACCTCTTTACTTTGAATCCGATAAGAACTTTATCGCTAGGATTAAAGAGAATTTATCTCAATTAGAACAGACCTGGCACCTAGGCTTGATTGCTACAGGAGATAGCTTTGTAGCTGGTGATGATAGGATTGCTAGTATCAAATCTCACTTTCCAGATGTTTTAGCAGTTGAAATGGAAGGGGCAGCGATTGCACAGGCAGCTCAGGCTCTTGGCCTACCTTTCTTAGTCATTCGTGCCATGAGCGACAATGCTAATCACGAAGCTTCTATCTCTTTTGATGAGTTTATCATTGAAGCTGGATGTCGTTCTGCCCAAGTTTTACTGGCCTTTTTAAAGGCTATGGATTAAGCGGAAATTTGACAGTTTATCTAGCTTATGATAAGATTTAAGTAAAGAAAAGCTAGAAAACGTTTCAGAGGATATTATGAGTATTGAAATGACCGTCAGTGAGATTGCAGAGGTCTTAGGACTATCTCGTCAAGCAATCAACAATCGTGTCAAAGAACTTCCAGAAGAGGACACGAAAAAAAATGACAAAGGTGTAACTGTAGTTACTCGAAGTGGCTTGATCAAGCTAGAGGAAATCTACAAAAAAACGATTTTTGAAGATGAACCAGTCAGTGATGATGTCAAACAACGCGAACTGATGGAAATCTTGGTCGATGAGAAGAATGCTGAAATTCTTCGATTGTACGAGCAACTCAAGGCCAAGGACCAGCAGTTGACAGAAAAAGATGAGCAGATGCGCATCAAAGACCGTCAGATTGCAGAAAAGGACAAACAGTTGGACCAACAACAACAGTTAACTCTTCAAGCCATGAAGGATCAAGAAACCTTGAAACTCGAGTTGGACCAAGCAAAAGAAGAAGTCCAAGCAACCAAAAAAGGCTTTTTTGCTCGCCTTTTTGGAGGAAAATAAAGAAGCTGTTTGGGTTACTCACTAACCTAATGGCTTCTTTTATTATTTATAGTTTAGTTTGGGTAGTAATTGAGGTAAATAATGGAAAAATTAAGAGATTATATCGCCTTTGATTTGGAATTCAATCAACACGAGGGGGTTACCCATTTAATTCAAGTATCGGCAGTCCGTTTTCAAGATGGACAAGAAAGTGCTACTTTTGATTCTTATGTTCATACTACAGCACCTTTAAAGAGTTTTATCAATGGTTTGACTGGGATCACAGCTGAAACCTTGAAAGATGCGCCAAAGGTAGAACAAGTTCTAAAAGATTTTCAGGCATTTGTCGGCAACTTACCTATCATTGGTTACAATGCAGCTAAGAGTGATTTGCCTATTCTATTGGAGCATGGTATTGATTATCGTGACCAGTATAAGGTTGATCTATATGAGGAGGCTTTTGAACGCCGTAGTTCTGATCTACACGGCATAGCCAATCTTAAATTGCAAACTGTTGCAAATTTTTTAGGCTTTCACGGGAAGTCTCATAACAGTTTAGAGGACGCCCGCATGACGGCGCGTGTTTACGAAGCCTTTTTGGAATCGAATGACGGAAAGCTATTAATAGAAGACCAGAGTAGTTTTTCTATGAATAATCCTTTCGGTGGCTTAGATTTATCCCAATTTTTAGATTAGGAGTGCCTATGAAACCTGAAAAACCTAAAAAGCTAGGTTTTAGGAAGATATACTATAACCTAGATAAGATTTTATTTCTATTTTTCTTGATATTTATGATGGTTGAGTTTGTCTGGCTACCATTGAATTCATGGATTGCTGGCATGCTTCTGAGACAAACTGGTTACTTGTTTATCTCCTACAATAACTTTTGGGCGATTATACAAGGCTCGCCTTTTATCAGTTTAGCCTTTCTCATCTTAATTGCAATCAATCTCCTGGTTGCTTATTTCCAGATTTGTCTTTTGTTTATCGGGGCCCGCCATCTTCTCTATCATGAAAAGAGAACTTTAATAGAGTACAGTAGAAAAGTATTTCACCAGAGCTTTTTATTCGTTAAGCGATTGAGCTTTTGTAAGATGGCCTTTGTCTTTTTTTACATTGCTTTGCTTTTCCCTTTTATTAGGAAAATTTTAAAAATCTACTATCTCAACAAGATTATTATCCCCGATTTTATCGTTACATACCTAGAAGATAAGAACTGGCTGGTAGGGCTGTTGATCATAGCATCGGCTTGGATCTTTCTCTATATTTCTGTTCGCTTCATGTTTGCTCTTCCTAAGATTCTCTTTGAAAGAAAGACAGTAAGAGAAAGTGTGAAATATAGTCTCCAAAAGACGAAGAAAAACGTCCTTTTCTTCTCTTGGCATCTCCTACTCATTATCATTAAAACCTATCTCTTCTTCTTTGTCTTGTTAATTCCCTTGCTCTTTGCTCAGGCGGTAATGGATAACTTTACTCAAAAAGAATCCTTGATTCTTGGTGTGATTAATTTTATCTTGATTAAAAACCTCCATTACATGACTCTGACTTATTTCCTAGTGAAGTTTGTTTCCTTCCTGACAGGAGAAGAGTTGGAGATCATGCCAAGGCGAAAAAAAGATCATCTGATGAGATGGGGTGTCATGGGGTGTGCAAGTATCTTTTTTGCTTTAGAAGGTTATATCTATCTGGAGTCTCCGGATACCAATACACCTTTAGTGATTTCACACAGAGGAGTAAGTAATAAAAATGGTGTTCAAAATACGGTACAGTCTTTAGAAAAGACAGTCCAACTAAAACCAGATCTCGTCGAGATAGATGTGCAAGAAACGAAAGACGGTCAGTTCGTGATGATGCACGACGCTAACCTTAAATCGCTAGCAAGAATTAATGCTACACCGCAAGACTTAACTCTGGATGAATTAACAAATACAGATATTTACGAGAATGGTTATCAAACAAAGATTTCAAGTTTTGATGCCTATTTAGAGCGAGCAAATGCTTTAAACCAAAAATTGCTGATTGAGATTAAAACCAGTAAAAAAGATAGTCCGCAAATGATGGACCATTTCCTCGAAAAGTATGGGGCGACTATCAAGAAATATGGACATCAGATGCAATCACTAGACTACCATGTGATTGATAAAGTGTTGAATTATGATTATGAAATTCCAGTTTACTTTATTCTTCCCTATAACAGTATCTTCCCAAGAACCAAGGCAACGGGTTACACTATGGAGTACTCGACTTTGGATGAATACTTTGTCAATAAACTCTGGACAACTGATCAGAGACTCTATGTTTGGACCGTAAATGGTTCGGAGGCATTTGATAAAGCAGTTCGTCTCGGCGCAGATGGCATGATTACTGATGATCTTGAAATGGTCCAGTCACAAGTCACAATGGCTCAAGACGATCCGGAATATACGGAATTACTCTTAAAGAAAGCAATGGAATTCTTTGATTTCTAAGAAAAAAAGAGAAACAGATGTTTCTCTTTTTTTGTGGATTAGAAAGGCAATTTTCCAGCAAAAGCTCCTAGTTTCTTCTTAGTCGTTTCATCAATTTGTTCAAGTGCTGCGTTAATTGCTTGCGCAGTCATGTCAGAAAGGGTTTCGAGATCTTCTGGATCTACAACTGCTGGGTTGAAGTCAATGCTGACAACTTTTTTGTCTCCAGTTAGGGTTGCTTGGACAAGGTCCTGAGCTGATTTTCCAACAAATTCCATGGCAGCGAGTTCTGCTTGGCTCTGTTCCATTTGTTTTTGAAGTTTTTGTGCTTGGCGCATCATGTTTTGCATGTTCATCATGGCGGTTTACAGTTTCCTTTTTCTATTATTTTCCTTTTTATTTTATCAATTTTAGGTGCAAAAGTCTATTATTTGTTTAATTCATTAGATATATGAACTTTTATAATGAGTCCCTTAAACAACTTTTAAGAAATTTACTATGCACACCTGGTATTCTTTGCGAAACAAATAAATTTCATTTAAGTTTTCTTTAAGGATTCTATTATATTCTAGAGAACTCTATGTTAACCGAACGTTAAGCAGAAAATATAGAGGATAACCTAATTTTATTTCTTAATTTGTTATAGTCTTTCCAGATTTAGTAACACATTGTTCACTTTTTACCTTTAATGGTGTGTTGATTAGACTAAATGACGCTCTGTCTTTTTTTCATGATGGAGACAGATTGTGATATAATAGATGGTAATGAGTTTTTTAGAATAAACTAAAGGAGAATATAAATGATCTATGCAGGAATCCTAGCCGGGGGAACTGGCACACGCATGGGAATCAGTAATTTACCAAAACAATTCTTGGAGTTGGGTGATCGACCTATTTTGATCCACACAATTGAAAAATTCGTCTTAGAACCAAGTATTGAAAAAATTGTAGTTGGAGTTCATGGAGACTGGGTGTCACACGCTGAGGACCTAGTTGACAAGTATCTTTCTCTCCACAAGGATCGCATCATCATTACCAAAGGTGGGGCTGATCGCAATACCAGTATCGAGAAGATTATAGAAGCCATTAATGCCTATCGTCCAATCACTCCAGAAGATATCGTGGTTACCCACGACTCTGTTCGTCCTTTTATCACACTTCGCATGATTCAGGACAATATCAAATTTGCTCAAGATCATGATGCGGTTGACACAGTAGTAGAAGCGGTTGATACCATTGTTGAAAGTACAAATGGTCAGTTTATCACGGATATTCCAAATCGTGCTCACCTCTATCAAGGTCAAACACCTCAGACATTCCGTTGCAAGGATTTCATGGATTTGTATGGTTCCCTATCTGATCAAGAAAAGGAAATCCTGACGGATGCATGTAAAATTTTTGTTATCAAAGGAAAGGATGTTGCTCTAGCTAAAGGGGAATATTCAAACCTTAAAATCACAACGGTGACAGACTTGAAAATCGCGAAAAGCATGATTGAGAAAGACTAAGGCTATGATTAATCAAATTTATCAACTGACCAAACCAAAGTTTATCAATGTAAAATATCAAGAAGAGGATATTGATCAGGAGAATCATATCCTGATTCGTCCAAATTATATGGCGGTTTGTCATGCGGATCAACGTTACTATCAAGGGAAGCGTGATCCAAAGATATTGGCTAATAAACTTCCTATGGCCATGATTCATGAGTCTTGTGGAACTGTTATTTCAGATCCGACTGGGACTTATGAAGTCGGTCAAAAGGTAGTTATGATTCCCAATCAACCGCCTATGCAGAGTGACAAGGAGTTCTACGAGAACTACATGACAGGAACCTACTTCCTATCTAGTGGCTATGATGGCTTTATGAGAGAGTTTGTTTCTCTTCCGAAAAATCGTGTTGTGTCTTATAATGACATCGAGGACACAGTTGCCGCTATTACCGAGTTTGTGAGTGTGGGTATGCATGCGATGGATCGATTCCTACATCTTGCTCATAGCAAACGAGAGCGCATCGCAGTTATCGGAGATGGTAGTTTGGCCTTTGTTGTTGCAAATATTATCAATTACACCTTGCCAGAAGCAGAGATTATCGTCATTGGTCGCCATTGGGAAAAGCTGGAACTCTTCTCTTTTGCAAAAGAGTGCTACATTACGGATAATATCCCAGAGGATTTGACCTTTGATCATGGATTTGAGTGTTGCGGTGGCGATGGTACAGGTCCGGCTATCAATGACTTGATTCGCTATATTCGTCCACAGGGAACGATTCTCATGATGGGAGTGAGCGAATACAAGGTTAATATCAATACACGAGATGCTTTGGAAAAAGGATTGTTATTAGTGGGATCGTCTCGTTCAGGACGCGTCGATTTTGAGAAGGCCATTCAAATGATGGAAGTTAAAAAGTTTGCGAATCGTCTGAAGAATATCCTTTATGTTGAAGAGCCTGTGAGAGAAATCAAGGACATTCATCGTGTCTTTGCTACAGACCTTAATACTGCTTTCAAAACAGTATTTAAGTGGGAAGTGTAGAAGATGGAGGTTAATTGTGGAGAAACTCATCAAAGAAAAAATTTCTTCTTTACTATCTGATGAAGAGGAAGTACTCAGTGTTGAACAGTTGGGAGGCATGACCAACCAAAACTATTTGGTTAAAACAACCAACAAACAGTATATTGTGAAATTTTTTGGTAAAGGGACTGAAAAACTCATCAATCGTCAAAATGAAAAGTACAATCTTGAACTTTTAGAGGATTTAGATTTAGATGTTAAAAATTACCTCTTTGATATAGAGTCAGGGATTAAAGTAAATGAATACATCGAATCGGCAGTAACTCTTGATTCAACATCTATCAAGTCCAAGTTTGAAAAGATTGCACCAATTTTACAAACCATCCATGCTTCAGGGAAAGAATTAAGAGGAGAATTTGCTCCCTTTGAGGAAATCAGCAAATATGAATCCTTGATTGAGGGACCTATCCCTTATGAAAACTATGAAGCTGTAAGAAAAGATGTATTTTCACTAGAAAAGAGATTGGCTGATTTGGGTGTTGATAGAAAGTCCTGTCATATCGATCTGGTACCAGAAAACTTTATCGAGTCACCTCAAGGTCGCTTGTATTTGATTGACTGGGAATACTCTTCTATGAATGATCCAATGTGGGACTTGGCAGCACTTTTCTTAGAGTCTGAATTTACAAAGCAAGAGGAGGATGATTTCCTTTCCTACTATGAAAGTGAAAAAACGCATGTATCACGTGAGAAGATTCGTATCTATAAAATCTTGCAAGATACTATCTGGAGTTTGTGGACAGTGTACAAAGAAGCTCAAGGAGCTGACTTTGGAGATTACGGTGTCAACCGTTACCAAAGAGCTGTCGAAGGTTTGACTTATTATGGAGGTTAGGATGAAGAATAAAAATGGTGTTTCTTTTGGTCTGCTCTCTGGTATCTTCTGGGGATTAGGTCTAACGATTAGTGCTTACATCTTTTCAATTTTTACAAATCTTTCACCTTTTGTGGTGGCTGCTGCTCATGATTTCTTGAGTATCTTTATCTTGTTAGCTTTTCTTTTGGTAAAAGAAAGAAAAGTTCGTCTTTCGATTTTCTTAAATATTCGAAATGTGAGTGTTATTATCGGTGCATTACTAGCAGGACCTATTGGTATGCAGGCCAATCTTTATGCGGTTAAATATATCGGTAGTTCTCTAGCTTCATCTGTATCAGCTATTTACCCAGCAGTTTCAGTTTTGCTCGCCTTCTTCATTTTGAAACACAAGGTTTCAAAGAATACAGTATTCGGTGTTTTCTTGATTATTGCAGCTATCATTGCTCAAACCTACAAGGTTGAACAAGTAAACTCGTTTTACATTGGGATTCTTTGTGCCCTTATCTGTGCCATTGCCTGGGGGAGTGAAAGTGTTCTCAGCTCCTATGCTATGGAAAGTGATTTAAGTGAAATTGAAGCCTTGTTAATCCGACAAGTAACCTCATTCTTGTCCTATCTTGTGATTGTGCTCTTTTCACACCATTCATTTGCAGAAGTGGCAGATGGGCAGTTACTAGGCCTCTTGCTTGTCTTTGCGGCCTTTAACATGATTTCCTACTTAGCTTATTATATCGCCATTAATCGCTTACAACCTGCGAAAGCGACAGGTTTGAATGTGAGCTATGTAGTTTGGACTGTCTTATTTGCAGTTATTTTCTTGGGTGCACCGCTAGATATGCTGACAATCATCACTTCACTTATTGTTATGGCTGGTGTTTATATTATTATTAAAGAATAAAGGAGATTCGTGTGAAAGCGATTATTTTGGCAGCGGGCTTAGGAACTCGTCTACGCCCTATGACTGAAAATACCCCAAAAGCTTTGGTTAAGGTTAATCAAAAACCTTTGGTAGAATACCAAATCGAGTTTTTGAAAGAGAGAGGAATTGATGAGATTATCATCGTTGTCGGTTACCTCAAAGAACAATTTGACTACCTAAAAGAAAAATATGGTGTCCGTTTAGTCTTTAACGACAAGTATGCTGATTACAATAACTTCTACTCACTTTATCTAGTAAAAGAAGATTTGGCTAACAGCTACGTCATCGATGCAGATAACTATCTTTTCAAAAATATGTTTCGAAACGATCTCAAACGTTCTACCTATTTCAGCGTTTATCGTGAAGACTGTACGAACGAGTGGTTCTTGGTTTATGGTGATGACTATAAGGTTCAAGACATCATTGTTGACAGCAAAGCTGGTCGTATTTTGAGTGGGGTTTCATTCTGGGATGCTCCAACTGCAGAGAAGATTGTTGGCTTTATTGACAAAGCATATGCAAGTGGTGAATTTGTAGATCTCTACTGGGACAACATGGTTAAGGATAATATCAAAGAATTAGATGTGTATGTTGAAGAATTAGAAGACAATAGCATTTATGAAATTGATAGTGTAAAAGATTACCATAAGTTAGAAGAGATTTTATCTACTA
>CAUVRF010000036.1:0-16200 GCA_963554245.1 uncultured Streptococcus sp. | reverse complement strand
AGCAGCTTTCACAGCTCTTGCAGATGCAGCTAAAGCAAAACTTGGTAAATAATAATTGATAAGACTGGAACAGGATTGTCCCAGTCTTTTTAAAAATAAAGGAGAATATATGGCTTCAAAAATGTTACACACTTGCTTGCGAGTAGAAAACCTTGAAAAATCAATCGCATTCTATCAAGATGCTTTTGGTTTTAAAGAATTGCGTCGCAGAGATTTTCCAGATCATGCTTTCACCATTGTCTATCTAGGACTTGAGGGGGATGACTACGAGTTGGAGTTGACCTATAACTATGATCACGGTCCTTACGTGGTAGGAGATGGCTTCGCCCATATCGCCCTCAGTACACCTGATCTTGAGGCGCTACATCAAGAACATAGCGCTAAAGGCTATGAGGTGACAGCCCCTAATGGACTTCCAGGAACTCAACCAAACTATTACTTTGTCAAGGATCCTGATGGCTACAAGGTCGAAGTCATTCGTGAAAAATAATCCAGTACAGTCAAGTAGAATGTTCGTTTTCTACTTGACTTTTTTTCTTTGAAAGAGTATACTAATACAAATTTAACCTTTAAGGGGAGTCCAGAGAGACTCACAAGGTGTCAGATAAAAGGGATAGGGGACTCTCTGTGGAGACTTTTTAAGTGTGCGCATGAGTTCTAGCCTAACCTAACTGAGACCTTGCTATTGCAAGGTCTTTTCTTTATCTGGTCCCCTTAAAATTTAAGGAGGAAAATCATGAATCCCACATGTAAGAAGCGTATGGGTGCCATTCGTTTGGAAACCATGAAGGTGGTTGCACAGGAGGAAATTGCGCCAGCAATCTTTGAATTAGTCCTAGAAGGGGAAATGGTTGAAGCTATGCGAGCCGGCCAATTTCTTCATCTGCGTGTGCCTGATGACGCCCATCTCTTGCGCCGCCCTATTTCAATTTCGTCTATTGACAAAGCAAACAAGCAGTGTCACCTTATTTATCGGATTGAGGGGGCTGGGACAGCTATTTTTTCAACCTTAAGTCAGGGAGATACTCTTGATGTGATGGGACCTCAGGGAAATGGTTTTGACTTGTCTGACCTAGACGACCAGAGTCAAGTCCTCCTCGTTGGTGGTGGGATTGGTGTTCCACCCTTGCTAGAAGTAGCCAAGGAATTGCATGCGCGTGGGGTGACAGTAGTGACAGTCCTCGGTTTTGCGACTAAGGATGCTGTTATTCTCGAAACCGAATTGGCCCGATATGGTCAGGTCTTTGTAACGACAGATGATGGTTCTTATGGCATCAAGGGAAATGTTTCTGTTGTTATCAATGATTTAGACAGTCAATTTGATGCGGTTTACTCATGTGGTGCTCCGGGAATGATGAAGTATATCAATCAAACCTTTTATGATCATCCAAGAGCCTATCTATCTCTAGAATCTCGTATGGCTTGTGGGATGGGAGCTTGCTATGCCTGCGTTCTAAAAGTGCCAGATAGTGAGACCGTCAGCCAACGCGTCTGTGAAGATGGCCCTGTTTTTCGCACAGGAACAGTTGTATTATAAGGAGAAAGTCATGACTAACAAACGTTTACAAGTTTCTCTACCGGGCTTAGAGTTGAAAAATCCTATCATACCAGCATCAGGCTGTTTTGGTTTTGGTCAGGAGTATGCCAAGTACTATGATTTAGACCTTTTAGGCTCCATTATGATCAAGGCGACGACACTAGAACCCCGTTTTGGGAATCCAACTCCCAGAGTTGCAGAGACACCTGCCGGTATGCTCAATGCAATCGGTCTGCAAAATCCAGGTTTAGAAGCTGTTTTAGCTGAGAAATTGCCTTGGCTGGAAAGAGAGTATCCTAAACTTCCCATCATCGCCAATGTAGCAGGCTTTTCAAAACAAGAGTACGCTACCATTTCTCAGGGAATTTCCAAGGCAGCTAATGTAAAAGCGATCGAGCTCAATATCTCTTGTCCGAATGTGGATCACGGCAATCATGGACTTTTGATTGGGCAAGATCCTGATCTAGCTTATGAAGTGGTAAAAGCAGCTGTGGAAGCCTCTGATGTGCCAGTTTATGTCAAGTTAACCCCTAGTGTAACGGATGTTGTCACTATTGCTAAAGCCGCAGAAGATGCAGGAGCAAGTGGTTTAACCATGATCAATACTCTAGTCGGTATGCGCTTTGACCTCAGAACAAGAAAACCAATCCTAGCCAATGGAACAGGTGGAATGTCTGGACCAGCAGTCTTTCCAGTAGCCCTCAAACTCATCCGCCAAGTCGCCCAAACAACTGACCTTCCCATCATTGGCATGGGGGGAGTGGATTCGGCTGAAGCAGCGTTAGAAATGTATCTGGCTGGTGCCTCTGCCATCGGAGTTGGAACAGCCAACTTTACCAATCCTTATGCCTGTCCTGATATTATTGAAAATTTACCAAAAGTCATGGATAAATACGGCATTAGCAGTCTAGAAAATCTCCGTCAGGAAGTCAAAGCCAGCCTGAGATAAGCTAGGTCTTCCTTATCGTCAACAAGAAATAGAATCTTCATCAATTTGTAATATTTCCGTCTATTAACTATGTTACAATAGGGTTTAGAAAACGTTATTGGAGCATTTAAATGAAACGATGGAAAGTGGCCCTAGTAAGTGCTGGCTTATTGGGGTGTTTTTTTACTGTAGTGGAGACAGCAAAAGCAGAAGAAGGTTCATGGCAAGGAAAGACCTACCTCAAAGCAGACGGGAAACCAGCAACCAACCAATGGATCTATGACCAAACGTATCAGAACTGGTTTTATCTTAAAGAAGATGGTCAACGTGCAGAAAACGGTTGGTTGACTGTTGCTGGTAAGGATTACTATTTTAACGAAGCTGGAAAATTAGCTACGAAAACGTGGGTTGGCCAGTACTATGTGACTGAAAGTGGTGCTAAAGCCAAGGAACAGTGGGTATTTAATCAGGAACAAGAATCCTGGTATTATCTCAAGTCTGATGGTCAGAAAGCTCAAAATGAGTGGATTCAACAAGGTCAGGAAAAATATTACCTTAAAGAAGACGGGAAAATGGCCAAAGATGAGTGGATCACTCAAGGGGAGAACCAGTACTACATCAATTCACAAGGTAAAATGCTGAAAAATGCTTGGCTTGGTAAGAATTATATATCAGAAAATGGTCATAAGGTTAAACAAGCCTGGATTTATGATGACAACTATAGCAGTTGGTTCTACCTTCAACAAGATGGTACCTATGCTGAAAATGGCTGGTTAACAATTGATGGGAAGGACTACCATTTTAAATCAGGCGGTTATCTTTCTACTGAGCGCTGGATTGATCGCTTCTATGTTGCGAAGAGTGGAGCTAAATTGAAATCGGAATGGCTCTTTGATAAGAATTATGATGCTTGGTTTTACTTGAAATCTGATGGTAGCTATGCCGAAAAAGGCTGGGAAACGATCAAAGAAAAAGATTACCATTTCAAATTTGGAGGCTATCTTTCTACTGAACGTTGGATTGACCGCTTCTATGTTGCTAAGAGTGGAGCTAAACTGAAATCCGAATGGCTCTTTGACAAAAATTATAACTCGTGGTTTTACTTGAAAGCAGACGGAACCTATGCTGAAAACGGCTGGGAAACGATTAAAGGCAAGGATTACCATTTCAAATCCGGTGGCTACCTCTCCACGGAAACTTGGATTGACCGCACCTATGTGACGAGCAGTGGAGCAAAAGCAGGTAAAGGTTGGCTCTTTGATAAGAATTATAACTCATGGTTCTATATTAACTCTGATGGAAATTATGCTGATAAAGAATGGCTCTGGGATAATGGTTACTACTATCTCAAATCTGGTGGTTATATGGCTGCGAGTGAGTGGGTATGGTACAAGAACAACTGGTTCTACCTCAAGTCAAATGGAAAGATGGCTGAGAAAGAATTAATCTACGATTCATCCGACCAATCATGGTATTACCTTAAATCAGGCGGTTATATGGCAAAAAATGAAACTGTGGATGGTCATACCTTGGATGCTTCTGGTAGATGGCATGTTGCGGATAAAACCAAATATTACAAAGTTAAACCAATCACTGCCTATGTCTATAGTGCATCTGGAGAAATCTTGAGTTACATTAACCAAGGAAGCATTGTTTCACTGGATAGCTCAACGCGAAAAGGCGGCCGACTTGCAGTTTCGATTTCTGGCTTGTCTGGCTATATGAATCAAAGTGATTTGACAGCAGTAGATGAAGGTAGCGAGTTTATCCCTCATTATACTAGTGATGGGAAATTCCTCTACCATGAACTCTCTCCATATACGAGTATCAAAGTAGCTCCACACACCTCTGCTATGGTTATTGGTAAGAAGTACTACTCAACTGATGGAGAGCACTTTGATGGCTTTACCATTAAAAATCCTTTCCTCTATAAAAACTTAAGAGAACCAAGTAATTATAGTGCAGCTGAATTGGATAAACTGTATTCGATGATGAACTTGCAGGATAGTCCTCTTGCGGGTAAAGGAGCGACTTTCAAAGAAGCTGAGGAACGCTATGGTGTCAATGCCCTTTACTTGATGGCTCATAGCGCTCTTGAAAGTGCATGGGGACACAGTCAAATTGCCAGAGATAAGAACAACTTCTTTGGTATTGCGGCTTATGATACTAGCCCATATCTTTCAGCTAAGAGCTTTGATGATGTGGACAAAGGGATTCTCGGAGCGGCCAAGTGGATTCGTGAGAATTACATTGACTACGGCAGAGACCACCTTGGAAACAAGGCGACAGGAATGAATGTTCGCTATGCTTCCGATCCTTACTGGGGTGAGAAAATAGCCAGCATCATGATGACCATCAATAGTAGACTTGGTGGGAAAGATTAATCAAAAGAAATCAACGGTAACTACTGAAAAGTGGTTATCGTTTTTGTTTTAGTCATTGGAGGAGAAATAGTATAATAACATTCTCTTTATACTTGAACAATTAACAAAATGATAGTAAAATGTAAGAGGAGATATTAATCTAATTACTATATAAAAAGGAGATTTTTATGAAAAAGCTACTATCCTTCTCAATTGCCTTGCTTTCAATCACAATACTAGTTGCTTGTTCTGGACATAAGGCGGAATCAAAGGTCCCAGAAGAAAAAATTGAACAGAAGCAAATCAAGTTTGATGAGAAGTTGTTTAAAGAAGCTGGACTCTTGCCTTTTAAAAATGAGAAACAACTAGAACTTGGGGAATTGGATTCTAAATCACGTGCAACGGGTGCTCATATTCAACTTAAGGACAGCGATGAGCCAACTGAGAAGAGAGAGCCTAAGATAAGTTATAACCCAGTTGGTTGGCACAACTATAATTTTTATTATGGAGATGGCTCTAAAAAGGCTTGGTTGATGAATCGAGGTCATTTGATTGGGTACCAGTTTAGTGGATTAAACGATGAAAAGAGGAATCTGGTTCCAATGACTAACTGGCTAAATGCTGGAACTTATTATGGTACAGATAATACTAATCAAGAAAGTATGCTTTACTATGAGAATCGATTGGACTCTTGGTTGGCCAATCATCCGAACTACTATCTTGACTACAAGGTGACCCCAATCTATCAAAAGGACGAATTGATCCCTAGACAGATTGAGTTGCAGTATGTGGGAATAGATGAAAATGGCAAACTCTTGGAAATCAAATTGGGTGGTAGTAAAGAAAAGGTTGATCAGTATTCAGTGACGCATGTCGTTTTAGACAATGTTTCAGCTAATGCGGAAATCAATTACTTGGATGGTACGGCTAAAAATACAGTTGAAAACAAAGAAGAAAAAGCTAAAAAAGAAGCTGAAGAAAAGGCTAAGAAGGAAGCTGAGGAAAAAGCCAAGAAAGAGGCTGAAGAAAAAGAAGCAGCTGAAAAGAAAGCAAAAGAAGAAGAACAGGAAAAAGCTCGACAAGCTGCACAAGAACAGGAAGAAAGCCAGGAATCAAACTCACAATCAACAAATTCAGGTGGCTACTTTAGAGATAGAAACGGAAGATGGCACAGACCAAATGGGAAATTTGCTTCTAAGAAAGAAATTAGAGAAGCCGGATTGCAGTGGTAGGAAGAATTTAGTAGATATACAGTCAAAAAGCCGTTGGAAAACGGTTTTTTGTTATAATTAAATGAAGAATGTAGCATTAAAGGAGAACAACATGACTTTTGAAGAAATCCTGCCTGGGTTAAAGGACAAGAAAAAATATGTACGAACTGGTTGGGGAGGGGCTGAAAACTATGTCCAACTCTTTGACACTATCGAGCAAAACGGGGTTGCACTTGAAGTGACGCCTTATTTCCTCATCAACGTGTCTGGAGAAGGGGAAGGTTTTTCCATGTGGAGCCCGACACCTTGTGATGTTTTAGCGACGGACTGGGTAGAAGTTCATGACTAGACGTGTATTGATTACAGGTGTAAGTTCAGGGATTGGTCTGGCTCAAGCTCGACTCTTTTTAGAGAAGGGTTATCAAGTTTATGGAGTTGACCAAGGTGAAAATCCACTCTTACAGGGTGATTTCCACTTTTTACAGAGAGATTTGACCTTGGACTTGGAGCCAATTTTTGACTGGTCTCCTTATGTGGATGTTTTGTGCAATACTGCTGGAGTTTTGGATGATTACAAACCCCTATTGGAACAATCAGCGCAGGAAATTCAAGAGATTTTTGAAATCAACTATATGACTCCTGTTGAGTTGACTCGTTATTATTTGACGCAAATGCTGGAAAATAAAAAAGGAATCATCATCAATATGTGTTCGATTGCTTCAAGTCTAGCTGGCGGAGGTGGTCACGCCTATACCTCGTCTAAGCACGCCTTAGCTGGCTTTACCAAGCAGTTGGCTCTAGACTATGCTGAAGCTGGGATTCAGGTCTTTGGGATTGCTCCGGGAGCGGTCAAGACAGCTATGACTGCTGCCGACTTTGAACGCGGTGGCTTAGCTGACTGGGTGGCTAGTGAAACGCCTATCAAGCGCTGGATTGAGCCAGAGGAAATAGCAGAGCTTAGTCTTTTCTTAGCAAGTGGAAAAGCGAGCGCCATGCAAGGACAAATTTTGACAATAGATGGTGGTTGGTCTTTGAAGTAGGAGGAGATAGATGGAAATCAAAAAACACTTTGGAGTCTATGCTGTTTGCTTTGAAAACGGGAAGTTACTCTGCATAGAAAAAACGCGAGGCCCTTATCAACATCGTTATGATCTACCCGGTGGTAGTCAGCAACTTGGTGAAGGATTGACGGAGACGCTGATTAGAGAAGTTATGGAAGAGACGGGATATACTGTTAGAAGCTACTCCAATCCTCGAATCTACGATGTTTTCGTCAGGGAAGAGTTAACAAATTTTACGGTTCACCATATCATGGCATTTTATGATATTGAGATAAATAAGAAGGAAGCTCAAGTTACGATTTCGGAAGCTGTCTCTGATGGTGCGAATGATTCACTCGGATATATTTGGATGGATATTCAGAAAATCACAGAAGAAAATGCATCGCCATTAGTCTTGAAGGTTAAGTCTGAATTATTAGGATTTCCAGAACTGGACAAGACCTTGTATATGAATTGGAAGGTGAATGATGAGAAACCAACTAGCCCTTAGTGGAGAACAAATTGTTGAAAAAGTTTACCCTCAATTATTGCATCACATCGGTATGATTCGTGGAGAATACTTACTGAGAGAGCTCAATCAAAACATCCTATTAGCAAGTTGTCAGCAATTTGTAAAAGATTATCTAGATACCATTTGCTCCTTGTACTCAGATGAAGAGGTTTGGTATCGTTTTTCAGAGTTAACAAATACAGAAGCTAATTGTTTAGAGGGGACTAAAGAGCATTTTGATGAAAATCATCCCTTGTTTGGTTATAGAGGAACTAGGCGCTTGCTGGCGTGTCCTGAAGAATTTCAGGCTGAAGCACATGTCGTTACAGAAGTTTATCAAACAAATCCCAATCTGTCTGTTATTTTTCCTTTTATCAATGATGCTGAGCAGTTAAAACAAGCTATTAGAGTATTGCGTGAGCATGGTTTTACTGGAAAAGTCGGCACAATGATTGAGTTACCGTCAGCTTATTTTGACTTGGACAGGATACTGGAAACTGGTATTTCAAAGATTGTAGTTGGAATGAATGATTTGACTTCTTTTGTTTTTGCGACTGTGAGAAACAGTCAATGGCATGATATGGAAAGTCCAATAATGTTAGATATGCTGAGAGACATGCAGGATAAAGCAAGGATGAAAAAGATTGACTTTGCTGTAGCAGGCTATCTGAATGCTTCTTTCATACAAAAAATGAATCAGATGGATATCAATTGTATTATCCACTACAGTTCCATTCCAGAGATTTTTAATTTAGAGATTGATCATCCAGACCATCTCAAACGTGTAAAAGAAGTGAGTAAAAAATTACAAAGGAGCAACCCATGACACCTCAAGAAATGTGGAATGCGTATAAGCAAATTAACCCCTCGATTGGAGATGAGATAGATGCCTGGGCTTTTGGAGTGGAAGCCGATACCTTGGCAGATTTGGTTTTAAAAGGCGAAAAGACAGCAACCGCCTCAGTCTACGACCTCTACGCACTAGAAGACGAACCTCTTCCGCGAGAAGGTACCTTTGACGTCATTTTAGACAGTCAAGATCAGGCTGTCTGCATTGTCGAAATTACCAAGGCTTCCGTTCAGCCTTTCAATCAAGTTTCTGCAGGCCATGCCTACAAGGAAGGGGAGGGAGACAAATCTTTAGCCTATTGGCGCCAGGTTCATGAGGACTTTTTCACCGAGTGGATGAGGGAGGCTGGACTGACTTTTACACCTGACAGCAAGGTCGTTTTGGAAGAATTTCGCAAGGTCTACCCACTGTAGACTGCCAGAAGGAAGAAAGTTTTGGAAATCACTGTCCAATCCTTTTTTCTAAAGCAAAACATGATATAATAAGTTTGTTTGAAGAAGAGTAAAACTCTTAAACTTAGAATAGGAGAAAACTATGCAAGCAGTAGAACATTTTATTACGCAATTTGTTCCTGAACACTATGATTTATTTTTAGACTTGAGTCGTGAGACCAAGACCTTTTCTGGAAAGGTGACCATTACTGGTCAAGCACAGAGTGACCGTATTTCCCTTCACCAAAAAGACTTGGAAATCGCTTCTGTAGAAGTTGCAGGTCAAGCTCGTCCATTTACAGTTGATCATGACAATGAAGCCCTTCATATCGAATTGGCTGAGGCTGGTCAAGTTGAATTGGTCATCGCCTTTTCAGGAAAAATTACAGACAACATGACAGGGATTTACCCTTCTTATTACACAGTTGATGGTGTCAAGAAGGAAGTCCTGTCTACTCAGTTTGAAAGCCATTTTGCGCGTGAAGCCTTCCCATGTGTGGATGAGCCTGAAGCCAAAGCAACTTTTGACCTCGCTCTACGTTTTGACCAAGCGGAAGGTGAAGTGGCCTTGTCAAACATGCCAGAAATTGATGTGGAAGACCGTAAGGAAACAGGCATCTGGAAGTTTGAGACAACACCTCGCATGTCTTCTTACTTGTTAGCTTTTGTTGCAGGTGATTTGCAAGGGGTAACGGCTAAAACTAAAAATGGTACCCTCGTTGGTGTCTACTCTACAAAAGCCCACCCACTATCTAACCTTGATTTCTCACTAGACATCGCCGTTCGCTCAATCGAGTTTTACGAAGATTACTACGGAGTTAAGTATCCAATTCCTCAATCGCTCCACATCGCCCTTCCTGACTTCTCAGCTGGTGCTATGGAAAACTGGGGTCTTGTGACCTACCGTGAAGTTTACTTAGTTGTGGATGAGAACTCAACCTTTGCTAGCCGTCAACAAGTTGCCCTAGTTGTAGCACATGAGCTGGCCCACCAATGGTTTGGAAACCTCGTGACTATGAAATGGTGGGATGACCTCTGGCTCAATGAAAGCTTCGCTAACATGATGGAATATGTCTGTGTGGATGCCATCGAGCCAAGTTGGAATATCTTTGAGGATTTCCAAACAGGCGGTGTTCCAGCGGCGCTTAAACGCGATGCGACGGATGGCGTTCAGTCTGTTCACGTTGAAGTCAAACACCCAGATGAAATCAATACCCTCTTTGACGGAGCTATCGTCTACGCCAAAGGAAGCCGTCTCATGCACATGCTTCGCCGTTGGCTAGGAGATGCTGATTTCGCTAAAGGCTTGCATGCCTACTTTGAAAAGCACCAATATGGAAATACCATTGGTCGTGACCTATGGAATGCCCTTGGACAAGCGTCAGGACGTGATGTTGCAGCTTTCATGGATTCTTGGTTGGAACAACCTGGATATCCAGTTCTCACTGTCAAAGTTGAAAATGATGTCTTGAAGATTTCACAAAAACAATTCTTCATCGGTGAGCACGAAGACAAGAACCGTCTCTGGGTTGTACCACTTAACAGCAACTGGAAAGGCTTGCCAGATACACTTGAAACTGAAAGTATCGAAATCCCTGGCTATGCTGCTCTTCTTGCTGAAAACGAAGGAGCACTTCGTCTCAACACTGAAAATACAGCCCACTACATTACAGACTATCAAGGAGACTTGTTAGAAGCTGTTCTTGCTGACTTAGAAACACTTGATAACACAAGTAAACTGCAAATCGTTCAAGAACGTCGTTTGCTTGCTGAAGCAGGGCACATTTCTTATGCTGACTTGCTCCCAGTCCTTGATAAACTTGCTAAGGAAGAATCTTACCTTGTCGTTTCAGCTATTTCTCAAGTGATTTCTGCCCTTGAGCGCTTTGTTGATGAAGGAACGGATGCTGAAACAGCCTTCAAAGCACTGGTTGCTAAATTGGCTCGTCACAACTATGACCGTCTTGGCTTTGAAGCCAAAGATGGAGAATCAGATGAGGATGAATTGGTTCGTCAGTTGGCCGTTTCTATGATGATTCGCTCAAATGATGCAGAAGCTAGTCAAGTCGCTAGCCAAATCTTTGCAGCTCACAAGGAGAACCTTGCAGGACTTCCAGCAGCCATCCGTGCTCAAGTTCTTATCAATGAGATGAAACACCATGAGACCAAGGACTTAGTAGCAACTTATCTGGACCTCTACACTCATGCCACAGATGCTGTCTTCAAACGTCAGTTGGCAGCTGCTCTAGCCTACAGTACAGATGCTGATAATATCCAAACCTTGATTCGTTCATGGAAGGATAAGTTTGTTGTGAAACCACAAGACTTGTCTGCTTGGTATTACCAGTTCCTAGATCATCAAACAACTCAAGAAACTGTTTGGGTATGGGCGCGTGAAAACTGGGATTGGATCAAGGCAGCTCTTGGTGGGGATATGAGCTTTGATAGCTTTGTTATCCTACCTGCCCATGTATTTAAGACTGAGCAACGCTTGGCAGAATACAAGGCCTTCTTTGAGCCCCAACTTTCTGACCTAGCTCTTAGCCGTAACATCCGCATGGGGATCAAGGATATCGCAGCGCGTGTTGACTTGATTAAGCGTGAGAAAGCAGCAGTTGAAGCTGTTGTAGCCCAATATGCCAAAGCTTAATTCGTTCGAAATGTAAACAAAAACTCAACTTTCTATCTGAAAACGAGAGAGAGTTGAGTTTTTTTTAAGGCAATTTTGGTATAATAATCATAACAAGGAGGAGTTTCTGATGATAAAAATCTTATTAGTAGAAGATGACCTAGGCCTGTCAAATTCAGTATTTGACTTTTTGGATGATTTTGCAGATGTCATGCAGGTTTTTGATGGAGAAGAAGGTCTCTACGAAGCTGAGAGTGGCGTCTATGACTTGATTTTGCTTGATCTGATGTTGCCTGAAAAAAATGGTTTCCAAGTCTTGAAAGAATTACGTGAAAAAGGAATTACAACCCCTGTCCTTATCATGACCGCTAAGGAAAGTTTGGATGACAAGGGTCATGGATTTGAATTGGGAGCAGATGATTATCTGACCAAGCCTTTCTATCTAGAAGAACTCAAAATGCGGATCCAAGCCCTTCTCAAACGTTCAGGTAAGTTTAACGAAAACACCTTGACCTATGGGGATATTGTCGTCAACCTTTCAACGAATGAGGTTAAGGTGGAAGACACGCCTGTGGAACTACTCGGAAAAGAGTTTGAGTTATTGGTTTATTTCCTTCAAAATCAAAATGTTATTCTTCCTAAGACGCAAATTTTTGACCGTCTATGGGGATTTGATAGCGATACGACGATTTCCGTTGTAGAAGTCTATGTTTCAAAAGTTCGTAAGAAATTGAAGGGGACAGCCTTTGCTGAAAATCTTCAAACCTTGCGTAGTGTCGGGTATATATTAAAAGATGTTCAATAAACTAAAAAAAACATGGTATGCGGATGATTTCAGCTATTTCATTCGAAACTTCGGAGTGTTCACCCTGATTTTCTCTGCTATGACCTTGATTATCCTTCAGGTCATGCACTCGAGTCTCTACACCTCTGTAGATGAAAAACTACAAGCCCTTAGTAGTAGTCCTCAAGCTGTTATCCAGTTAGCCCTGAATCGGGCAACTGAGGAAGTCAAGGATATTCAACCAGCAACAGCGGATGCCAGCAAGGCTGAAATCAAGACCAATGTTAGCTCTAATACAGAAGTCTTGCTCTTTGACAAGGATTTTAACCAACTCTTACTGGGCAATCGCTTTTTAGGCTTGGACAAGATCAAGCTGGACAAGAAAGAGTTGAATCACATTCGCCAAATCCAAGTTGTCAATAGCTATGGTCAGGAAGAAACCTACCGAATGGTCTTGATGGAAACCAATTCATCCACTGTTTCAAGTAATGTCAAATATGCGGCGGTTTTAATCAATACCAGCCAGCTTGAGCAAATCAGCCAAAACCACGAGCATTTAATTGTTGTAGTTATGGCTAGTTTCTGGCTCCTGTCTTTAATTGCCAGTGTCTACCTGGCACGTGTCAGTGTCAAACCTCTGCTGGAAAGTATGCAAAAGCAGAAGTCCTTTGTAGAAAATGCGAGTCATGAACTGAGAACGCCTTTGGCTGTTTTACAAAATCGTTTAGAGACTCTCTTTCGAAAACCAGAAGCGACGATTATGGAATCCAGCGAAAGCATTGCTTCTAGTCTTGAAGAAGTTCGCAACATGCGTTTCCTCACGACAAATCTTCTCAATCTTGCACGTCGAGATGATGGAATCAAACCTGAAGTAGCAGAAGTTTCTCCGCAATTCTTTAAAACAACCTTTGCTAACTATGAGTTGATTGCTTCTGAAAATGATCGTGTTTTTGAATATGAAAATCGGATTTATCGTTCCTTCATGACCGATCAGTTGCTCCTAAAACAGCTCATGACTATCTTGTTTGATAATGCTATCAAGTATACTGAAGAAGATGGAAAAATTGAGTTTGTGGTCCATGCTACGGATCGCCATCTCTATCTTACAATAACAGATAATGGAATTGGAATCTCAGCTGCCGATAAGAAGAAAATCTTTGACCGCTTTTATCGTGTAGACAAGGCGAGAACCCGTCAGAAAGGCGGTTTTGGTCTGGGACTATCTTTGGCCAAGCAGATCGTAGATGCCTTACGAGGAACGATTACTGTAAAAGATAACAAACCTAGAGGAACGATTTTTGAAGTTAAGATTGCTATCCAATCTCCTCCAAAACGAAAGAATAAATAAAAAGACAGTTTTAAAACTGTCTTTTTGATAACTAGAAAAGAGGTTAGTACCACTACCAACCTTTATTTTGAAATTTTTCGTTTAATAATCTTTCGTTGGAGTTGGAGGAGTATCAAACTTGCCCCCATAGCAGCAACAAATGATAAAGCTGTGTTTAATTTTAAGGCTAAAAAGATAAAACTAAAAAACACCATAAAAATACAAAAACAAGCAATATTTACAAAAAATAAAATCTCTTTTAAATTGGAGCTAACAGGTGCTTCCAGTGTATAGTCTTGATAAAGCGGAGTTTGATTCGATTCGGGAGTTTGTTCAAACTCATAAGCTTCTAATTTTCTTGCGGGCATGATTCTCTCCTTAACAGTACATAACTATTTTATCATTTTTTATGCAGAGAATTATTACAGAATTGTTACAAAACTACTAAAGTCTCTTATCATCTTCTAAGTCGCTCTTCTTGACACCCACTAGGGAAAGTGATAGCATGGATGTTACACTTAAAACAGATGACCTGACCTTCTCTATTATAAATATACTGAGTAAGGAAGGGATAACTTATATAAATTGATAACAAGCTGAGGCTTTTTCCTAAGATGATTTGTTAAGTTGCTACTTGGATACTTTTGTAGAGTATTGGTAGGAGTTGTTTTGAATGGATGATAAGACAGAAATTCTGTCTATTGGACTGGGTGGCCTTCTTGCTACCTCTGGGGAAAGTAAAAGGAGATAAGCATGTATCTTGCTATCAAAGAAATAGTACGAAACAAACTGCGATATAGTTTGATTCTAACTACCATTTTTCTTATCGCTTTTATGGTCTTTTTTATGACCAGTCTAGCTCTTGGTCTTGTGCGAAACAACCGAGCAGCTATTGATAATTGGCAAGCGACGGGGGTGGTTTTATCTGACTACGCAAATGATAATTTGACGGCATCTTTTATTCCTGAAAAGGACTACAAGGATAAGAGTTCTGAAGAGGCTGCTCCATTGGGCTATATGTTTGCTGTAACCAATCTAGTCGATGGTAGTGAAAAGGTCAATGTTTCCATCTTTGCTCAAGACTGGGACTCTTTTATCTCACCTAGTTTGACGGAGGGTCGTTATCCTGAAGGAGATGATGAGGTTGTCGTGGATCAGTCTTTTGAGAACTATGGGATGAAGCTAGGCGATGCCATTCAGCTCAATGGAAGCGATTCAAGTTACAAGATTGTAGGCCTGACTCAAGGAAATAAATTTTTCACCGAGCCTGTTGTCTTTACGAGTCTGACAACTTATTGGACCTTACAAGGAACCTTGAAAGCCAATCGTTCCATCTCTGCCTTGGTATTGAAAAATGATATAGAAGTGGCTGGGGATGGTCTGAAACAGATTTCCATTCCAAAAATGATATCAAAAATTCCTGGTTACACACCTCAGGTGAATGTATTTTCAGGAATGATTCTTGCTATGATTGTCATCACAGGCTTGATTGTGGGGATTTTTGTCTATATCATTACCATCCAAAAACTAGGACTTTATGGAATAATGCGAGCTCAAGGAATACAGATCAAAACCATTGTATGGTCTCTGTTCTGTCAAATCTTCCTCCTAGCTGGTATGGGGATTGCTTTAGCCTTGCTGGCAATCGGAGGAATGATTTTAGTCTTACCAGCTACCTTCTTTTTCTATCCGAGTTGGATAGCTTACTCTGTCCTAAGTTTGGTAATTTCCTTGATGGCCCTTCTAGGTGGTGTCATTTCACTTCCACGCTTGTTAAAGGTGGACCCGATTACTGCGATTGCAGAGTGATAAGGAGAATAGTATGACAGCATTGATTGAAATGACTCAAGTTACAAAAACTTACGGGGAAGGAAAGATGAAAGTCGTAGCCCTGCATGAGACGAATTTTCAGCTAAATGCGGGAGAGTTCGTGGCTATCGTTGGGCCTTCTGGCTCTGGCAAGACGACCTTTCTAACAACTCTAGGACAACTTCAGGAAGCATCGAGTGGAAAGATTCTAGTAAAGGGGAAGGAAACAGGCAGTTTGACGGAGAAGGAGAAAACAGACCTCCGTTTTAGAGAGTTTGGTTTCATTCTCCAGGCTTCAAACCTAATTCCTTTTCTAACGGTCAAGGAACAGCTGGATTTGATTGACAGACTGGATAAGGGAAAAAATAGTAAAAGTGACCGAAAAGAGCTCTTTGAGTTGTTGGATTTGGAAAAAGTACAAGATCATTATCCCAAGGCTCTATCGGGTGGCGAACGTCAACGTGCGGCGATTGCTAGAGCGCTTTATAATAATCCGAGCATCGTGCTTGCAGATGAGCCGACAGCCAGTCTAGATACCCAGCGTGCTTACCAAGTAACAGAAATGTTGGCTGCCATTGCCCATGAACAAGGTAGAGGAGTTGTCATGATTACACATGATACACGCCTTCTTGATAAGGTCGACCGTATCTATGTTATGAACGATGGCCACCTAGTTGAAGAAACACATGCATAAAAGAAAGTGGACGGTACTGGTTACTGTTCACTTTTTGATTATGTGACTATTAGTCCGTCTCGCTCCGTAAGGTGCGAGACCAATAA
>CAUVRF010000035.1:0-17173 GCA_963554245.1 uncultured Streptococcus sp. | reverse complement strand
TAAGTTTTTAAATCAATCACATCTTGAACAGTAGGTTCATAATTTTCAATCATTGATGACCCAATAGCATACCAGACAGTATCAAAATCTGAAAAGTTATCAAAGGGAATTCCTAAAATTGTTAATTCTTCTTTATTCACATCAAGAGTCATGGCACACCTCCTTATATAGAGTTATCCTTATTATACCATAAAATCGGTATTTTCACCTAAAGGATAGAGAGCAAAAGATATATGTAAGCGTATAGATTAATACTTACAGAACTAAAAATATTCCCCTGTTTTTAACCCAACTGAAAACCCATACTTTCCAAACCAAATGTTACTATTTGTAAGTAAAAGAACAAATAACAAAAAGAGGAGCTTCACACTAAAGTTCCTCTTCTTTTAAATATCCGAATCATTATTTTTATTTCAAAAAAGGTAGTGAAAAAGGTAGTGATTCGATTGATTTATATTGCAATGTAGTGAAATTTGAAATTTCAAAAATTGCTTAAAATCAAGGTTTTTAACGTCTATTGACGTGTAGTGAACCCCTATTTCACTTCTGTAAACACAACGTGTTTGCGAAGTTTTGGTGAGTATTTCTTCAATTGAAGACGGTCTGGAGTGTTACGTTTGTTTTTAGAAGTAAGGTACAAGCGTTCACCAGATTCTTTGTGTTCAAGTGTGATATTTACGCGCATGGTATCTCCCTTCTATTATTCAGCTGATGCAGCTTTAGCGATTTTACGTCCTTTGTAGTATCCTTTAAGTGATACGCGGTGAGAACGTGAGTAATCTCCAGTAGTTTCGTCAAAGTTTACAGATGGAGCTGTTACTTTGTAGTGTGTACGACGTTTGTTTTTCTTCGCTTTTGAGGTGCGACGTGCAGGTACTGCCATTTTCATTTCTCCTTTAGGTATTTAAATTCGATTCAATCTAGTGATTTTCATCAACCATACTAGGATAACACATTTTTTTTGTAAAGTAAAGTTACTTGACAAAAAAAGATGAAAAAATTAAAAGGTCATTAACCAGATTAATCGAAATTTTCTGAAAATTCAAGAATTTTATTCTGTTCATTGCCTTTAAAATGTGTTATAATAGTAAAAACTGAAACGGGAGGGATAAGATGACTGAATTAGATATACGTCACCGCAGTAGCATTTATGACAGCATGGTTAAATCACCAAACCGTGCTATGCTTCGTGCGACTGGTATGACAGATAAGGACTTTGAAACACCGATTGTGGGAGTGATTTCAACTTGGGCGGAAAATACACCATGTAACATTCACTTGCATGATTTTGGGAAATTGGCTAAAGAAGGTGTCAAATCTGCGGGCGCTTGGCCTGTTCAGTTTGGAACCATTACCGTAGCAGACGGGATCGCCATGGGAACGCCTGGTATGCGTTTCTCTCTAACATCTCGTGACATCATCGCGGACTCTATTGAGGCTGCGATGGGTGGTCACAACGTGGATGCCTTTGTCGCTATCGGTGGCTGTGACAAGAACATGCCTGGTTCTATGATTGCCATTGCCAATATGGATATCCCAGCTATTTTCGCCTATGGTGGAACTATTGCACCGGGAAATCTTGATGGCAAAGACATCGACTTGGTTTCTGTTTTTGAGGGTATTGGGAAATGGAACCATGGTGACATGACAGCTGAGGACGTGAAACGTCTTGAATGTAATGCCTGCCCTGGCCCTGGTGGCTGTGGTGGTATGTATACAGCTAATACCATGGCGACTGCTATCGAAGTTCTCGGTATGAGTTTGCCAGGTTCATCCTCTCATCCAGCTGAATCAGCTGATAAGAAAGAAGATATCGAAGCAGCAGGACGTGCTGTTGTCAAGATGCTGGAGCTTGGTCTCAAACCATCAGATATCTTGACTCGTGAAGCCTTTGAAGATGCTATCACTGTAACTATGGCTCTCGGTGGTTCTACAAATGCTACTCTTCACTTGCTTGCCATTGCCCATGCAGCTAATGTTGACTTGTCACTTGAGGACTTCAATACAATCCAAGAACGTGTGCCTCACTTGGCCGACTTGAAACCATCTGGTCAGTATGTCTTCCAAGATCTCTACGCAGTCGGTGGTGTGCCAGCAGTTATGAAATATCTCTTGGAAAATGGCTTCCTTCATGGCGACCGCATCACATGTACTGGTAAGACAGTCGCTGAAAACTTGGCTGACTTTGCAGACCTTACACCAGGCCAAAAAGTCATTATGCCACTTGAAAATCCAAAACGTGCAGACGGTCCGCTTATCATCTTGAATGGGAACCTTGCCCCTGATGGTGCGGTTGCTAAAGTATCAGGTGTGAAAGTGCGTCGCCACGTTGGACCAGCTAAGGTCTTTGACTCAGAAGAAGATGCTATCCAGGCTGTTCTGACAGATGAAATCGTTGATGGCGATGTAGTTGTTGTCCGTTTCGTTGGGCCTAAGGGTGGTCCTGGTATGCCTGAGATGCTATCCCTTTCATCCATGATCGTTGGTAAAGGTCAAGGAGA
This sequence comes from uncultured Streptococcus sp., assembly GCA_963554245.1. GTDB lineage: Bacteria > Bacillota > Bacilli > Lactobacillales > Streptococcaceae > Streptococcus. Next base: position 14,672 of record CAUVRF010000035.1, on the reverse strand, counting down.
CAAGGTTGCCCTCTTGACGGATGGCCGTTTCTCTGGTGGTACTTATGGTCTGGTTGTTGGACATATCGCCCCTGAAGCTCAGGATGGTGGACCGATTGCCTACCTCCGTACAGGTGATATCGTTACGGTTGACCAAGATACCAAAGAAATTTCTATGGCCGTATCCGAAGAAGAACTTGAAAAACGCAAGGCAGAAACAACCTTGCCACCACTTTACAGCCGTGGTGTCCTCGGTAAATATGCCCACATCGTATCATCTGCTTCACGCGGAGCCGTGACAGACTTTTGGAATATGGACAAGCCAGGTAAAAAATAAACAAGAAAAGCAAGCCATTTTCGGCTTGCTTCTTTTCATCTTCAAAAGTGATTTGCCTGCTTATACTCAATAAAAATCAAAGAGCAAACTAGAAAGCTAGGCGCAGGTTGCTCAAAGCACAGCTTTGAGGTTGGAGATAAAGCTGACGTGGTTTGAAGAGATTTTTGAAGAGTATTAACGAGGTGGTAGTCCCAGGGCAATACGGCCGTAGCGACTGATTCGTGTAATCTTCCAGGCAGGTGACCAGGTGACTTCAACCTTGACATCTTCGATACCCTCGATTTGTTTCAGACCTGCGACGATTTCGATAGGCAGGCTTTCGGCACAATCGCAGGCAGTGTCGGTGAAGGTCATGACAATCTTGCAGAGACCTGTTTCGTCCAGATTGATTTCATAAATCAAGCCCAGATTGTAAACATCCAATTCCACATCTGTATCAAAAACCTTCTCTAGTTTTTCAATAATTTGGTCTTGCAAGGCCAAAGCCCGGTCATTGATTTTGATGTCGTCTCTCATAACAGTCCCTCCACGTGATAAATATCCTCTATTTTCTCATAATTCTGACAATTTGGCAAGTTTTTGATGAATTTTCTGAAAAATATGATAAAATGAAGAAAATACTCAATTAAGGGGAAGTCTATGGAGCAGATTGGAAAAGTCTTTAGACAATTACGAGAGTCAAGAAATATCTCGCTGAGACAAGCAACTAGGGGACAATTTTCGCCGTCTATGTTGTCCCGATTTGAAACTGGTCAGAGTGAACTTTCGGTGGAAAAGTTTCTGTTTGCCCTAGAAAATATATCTGCGAGTGTAGAGGAAATTCTCTTTCTGGCGAGAGGTTTTCAGTATGATACAGATTCTGAGTTGAGAAAAGAAATCACAGATATCTTGGATCCAAAGGACATAGCACCTCTCAAGGACTTGTATCGTAAGGAGTATCAAAAGCATGCTGATTCTCAAAATAAACAGAAACATATTCTAAATGCCATTATGATCAAGTCTTATATGAAGAGCATGGATGAAACGGTAGAGTTAACAAGAGAGGAAGGGGAAGTCCTTCATGATTACCTGTTTTCTACCGAGATTTGGGGGAACTATGAACTCAATTTGTTCTCAGTTAGTTCCCCACTTTTATCTGTTCCTCTTTTTACTAGATATGTACGAGAAATGGTCCGAAAATCTGATTTTCTAATGGAGACGAAGGGCAACCGAAACCTTTTTCATACTATGCTATTGAATGGTTTTTTAGCCAGCATTGAGTGTGAAGAATTTACCAATGCCTATTATTTTAAACGTGTTATCGAAGAGCATTTCTACAAGGAAAACGAGACCTATTTCCGAATTGTCTATTTGTGGGCGGAAGGTCTCCTTGATAGCAAGCAAGGCAGAGTTAAGGAAGGACAAAAAAAGATGGAAGATGCTGTCCGTATTTTTGAGATGCTTGGCTGTAACAAATCTGCCGAATACTATAGAAATACACCCGATTGTTGAATATCTGCAAACTAAGAAAATAATTTGAAATTTTAAGCGATAGAACTTTTGACTACTCTCAGGTCGTTACAAAAGTTCTATCGTTTCTTTGCTCATTTTGTGTGTTGCATATATTCAAAAGTTTTCCCTTTCAATTTCTAAGTGCTATACTATAGTCATACTTCATATAGGGATTATAACAAGAAGGGAGATTACCTATGAAACTATTGTTTAGAAATCAAGCTTATCGACTCTTGACTTTGTCGCGCTTCTTCAATGCCTTTGGTGCTTCGATTTTTAACCTAGTATTTGTCGTTTATGCATCGACCTTGCCACAAGCCTCTTTTGCTGTTGCTACGGCGAATATTGTCATGATTCTTCCGACTCTCTTTACAGTTTTTGTAGGGATTCGGGCAGATTACACGAGGGGCAAGGTCAAATGGATGACCTATAGTGGTTTGTTTCAGGCTCTTCTCTTTTTCCTAGCAGCTCTGTTGCTTGGTCAAGGCAATCTCTTTGCCTTTTCTAGCCTGTGTTTGATCAATGTCATTAGCGATCTAATCAGTGATTTTGCTGGTGGTTTGCGCATGCCTCTCATCAAGGAAAAAGTAGCTGAACAAGATCTGATGGAAGCTTATTCTTTTTCCCAGTTCATCACCTATATTTCAGCTATTGGTGGTCAAGCTTTCGGAGTTTGGCTCTTAGGTCTATCGGTCAACAATTTTTCCCTCGTTGCTGGAATCAATGCCTGTTTTTTCCTAGTATCAGCCGCTATTCTCTTTTTAGACAGAAGCAAATTGAACCTGTCAGTTTCATCTGCTGATGGTGAAATCCTAAAAAATGAGAAGCTTTCTATCAAAGACCAGTTTCTATCGATTTACCGAAATTTACGTCTCGTTTTTCTTCAAAGCGGACAAAAGAACTTTGGTTTGATGCTCTGTGCGGTTTTATTGATTAACGCATTGGGTGGTGCTTTGGGAGGCATTTATAACATCTTCTTTTTGAGCCACTCTCTGTTGAACTTTTCGTACACAGAGGCGCTATTTATCGAGCAGGTCTGTGTTTTCTTAGCAGTCATCATCAGTAGCCTTGCGGGAAATGATTATTTTGGGAAACAGCCTTTATTAAGGTTAATGATGTGGGTGACGCTTGGAGCGACCCTAGTTGGCCTAGCCAATTTATTAAATCAAGTTTTGATCGGAATGTTTTTCCTCTTCTTTACGATGTATATTTCTGGAAAAATTTCTCCCAAGATTAGCGCTATGCTCATGAAAAATCTATCCCCAGAGGTCCTTTCACGTACCAGCAATTTTTTAAATCTTCTCTTTACCCTTTCTATTCCTGTGGGAACAGCCTGTTTTTCACTTGTAGCCGTATGGGATATGCAGTTGACCTGGATCTTATTTGTTGGCCTTTCCTTGCTTGCCATTCTCCTAGCTAGTCTTAATCTCAAAAATGATATTTAGATTCTAGTCTTCTTTTCTCACTGTTTTAATCCCTCTATTTATGGTAAAATAAGACTATTAAGTTTAAAGAGGATTCCCTATGAAATTACAAAAACCAAAAGGAACGCAGGATATTTTACCTGCTGAGTCTGCTAAATGGCAGTACGTTGAGGGCTTTGCCCGTGAAATTTTCAAGCGCTATAACTATGCAGAAGTGCGCACGCCTATTTTTGAGCATTACGAGGTCATCAGCCGCTCTGTCGGAGATACAACGGATATCGTTATCAAGGAAATGTACGATTTTTATGACAAGGGTGACCGCCATATTACCCTCCGTCCAGAAGGAACTGCGCCCGTTGTCCGCTCTTATGTGGAAAATAAACTCTTCGCCCCAGAAGTACAAAAGCCAAGTAAGTTCTATTACATGGGCCCTATGTTCCGTTATGAGCGTCCACAGGCAGGGCGTTTACGCCAATTCCACCAGATTGGTGTTGAGTGTTTTGGCTCTAGCAATCCAGCTACCGATGTGGAAACCATCGCTATGGCAGCTCATTTCTTGAAAGAAATCGGCATCCAAGGTGTCAAATTGCATCTTAACACTCTTGGAAATCCTGAGAGTCGTGCGGCTTACCGTCAAGCCTTGATTGATTATTTGACACCGATCAAGGAGACCTTGTCTAAGGATAGCCAACGTCGTTTGGAGGAAAATCCTCTCCGTGTCTTGGACTCTAAGGAAAAAGAAGACAAGGTGGCAGTAGAAAATGCACCGTCTATCTTGGATTTCCTTGATGAAGAAAGCCAAGCTCATTTTGATGCCGTCCGTCAGATGTTGGAAAATCTGGGTGTAGACTATATCATCGATACCAATATGGTGCGCGGTCTGGACTATTACAACCACACGATTTTCGAGTTCATCACAGAGATTGAGGGTAATGACTTGACGGTCTGTGCGGGTGGTCGCTACGATGGTTTGGTTGCCTACTTTGGTGGTCCTGAAACTGCTGGATTTGGATTTGGCCTTGGTGTAGAGCGCCTGCTTCTCATCCTTGAAAAGCAAGGTGTGACCCTCCCTATCGAAAATGCCCTAGATGTCTATATCGCAGTCTTGGGTGAAGGAGCAAATGTTAAGGCCTTGGAATTGGTACAAGCCCTTCGCCAACAAGGATTCAAAGCAGAGCGTGATTACCTTAACCGTAAACTCAAAGCTCAGTTCAAGTCCGCCGATGTCTTTGCGGCTAAGACCCTCATCACTCTCGGAGAGAGCGAAGTCGAAAGCGGACAAGTGACAGTTAAGAACAACCAAACACGAGAAGAAGTGGAAGCATCCCTTGAGACCATCAGCCAAAATTTCTCTCAAGTCTTTGAAAAACTAGGATTTTAATGACAGATAAACTGGTCAGGACCTTACTCCTGCCCCTCTTTTTCCTAGGATTAACATTGCTCTTGCTTGCTCCAAAATATCTTTATAAAACCATTACTACCGTTTCTATTTTTGCAAGAGGAATTCGCTTATTATCCCTTTTGGTTGCGACTGTATTCCACATTTTTATCAAGATGATGTGAATAACAATGCTAAGTCTTCATTTCAAATAGGAGTCTTTTATGAAATTACTTAAAAATCTTGGCTGGTTTCTTCTAGCTATTCTATCCTTTTACTTTGGCTATGGTCTGGTTCAGAGTATGGCTTTATCGGCGCTTGACCTAGGGGCTTCAATCTTTGGAGTCTTGCCACTTTATGTCGCCCTGTCAGGGGCCTATGTTTATGGAGTTTACAGATGGTATCAGACAGAAAAGGTTAGCATCCAGACAACAGCTTTTAATCGTTATATCTGGTTGCCTACTCTGGTTTTGCTAGTGGCGATTACAGCCCAGTTCTTTTTGCCAGAAGATCCGTCAGTCAATCAACAAATCGTATCACAACTGACAGTTGCTCAGCCTGTCTTTGGTTTCTTTATGGTAGTGGTCTTTGCTCCTCTGACGGAAGAACTCATCTTTAGAGGGATGCTGGCGCGCTATCTCTTTCCTAAGCAGAACAACGGAAAACAGACAGCTCTGTTTCTCCTCGTATCGAGTGTGCTTTTTGCCTTGATTCATTTTCCAGGAACTTTGCAACAGTTTTTAGTTTATGCTAGTCTGGGATTGAGTTTGGGACTGGCTTATGTGAGCCGAAAAGGTCTTCTTTATAGCATTTCTCTCCACGCTTTGAATAATTTAATCGGCTTTTTGATGATACTCATGCTATAATAGAGTCAGGAGGTCACATGAAACGAGTAATTTTATTAGCAGTGATACAGGCGGTCGTTCTCTTCTTTATCATCGGGGCACTTGCCTATGCCTTTAAAGGCGATTTCTTTTACAACTATCTAGTAGTTGTCTTTGCGCCTATTGCAGGTGTCTTGCGTTTTGCTTCGGCTTATGCGACGGAGATTGTTCTACCTAAAAAGGCAGCTGAGATTGCTGAAAAGCGTAAAAAAGGTTAAGAATCATAATCAGAGAATCCGATGACGTTTTCATCGGATTTTTTGTCTGTTTGTTTTGATTTCTAAAGACAATCAAACTTTTCTGCTGATTTTCATGAAGAGCCTGCGCTTTTGTGGTAAAATAGTAACAGAATAAAAGAGGAGAGAAAACATGAAACGTAGTATGTATGCTGGTCGTGTTCGTGAGGAACACATCGGACAAGAAATAACCTTGAAAGGATGGGTTGGCCGTCGTCGTGACCTTGGTGGTTTGATCTTTATCGACCTTCGTGACCGTGAAGGGATTATGCAGTTGGTTATCAACCCTGAAAAAGTATCTGCAGAGGTTATGGCAACAGCTGAAAGCCTTCGTAGCGAATTTGTTATCGAGGTGACTGGTCAAGTCGTTGCGCGTGAGCAAGCCAATGATAAATTGCCGACTGGTGCGGTTGAGTTAAACGTAACAGCTTTGACAGTGTTGAATACAGCCAAAACAACACCTTTTGAGATTAAAGATGGGATTGAGGCCAATGACGATACACGTTTGCGTTACCGATACCTTGACCTTCGTCGTCCAGAAATGTTGGAAAATCTTAAACTTCGTGCTAAGGTGACCCACTCTATCCGCAACTACTTGGATGAGTTGGAATTTATCGATGTGGAGACACCATTCCTTTCTAAATCAACACCAGAAGGAGCGCGTGACTATTTGGTGCCATCTCGTGTCAATAAAGGGCATTTCTACGCCCTTCCTCAAAGTCCACAAATCACGAAACAGCTCTTGATGAATGCTGGTTTCGACCGCTATTACCAAATCGTTAAATGTTTCCGTGACGAGGACTTGCGTGGTGACCGTCAGCCTGAGTTCACCCAGGTCGACTTAGAAACGTCTTTCCTTACGGAGCAAGAAATCCAAGATATCACAGAAGGCTTGATTGCGCGCGTGATGAAGGAAACAAAAGGAATTGAAGTAACCCTTCCCTTCCCTCGTATGAAGTATGACGATGCTATGGCCCTTTACGGTTCTGACAAGCCAGATACACGTTTTGACATGTTGCTTCAGGACTTGACAGAAGTTGTCAAGGGTGTTGATTTCAAAGTCTTTTCAGAAGCACCTGCCGTTAAAGCCATTGTAGTCAAAGGAGCTGCAGACAACTACTCACGTAAAGACATTGACAAGATGACCGAAGTAGCCAAACAGTACGGTGCCAAAGGTCTTGCTTGGGTCAAGGTAGTTGATGGAGAATTAAACGGACCGGTTGCCAAGTTCTTGACTGGGATCCAAGCAGACTTGACTGCAGCGCTTGGTCTTGAAGACAAGGATTTGGTTCTCTTTGTGGCGGATACGCTTGAAGTGGCGAATGCAACACTAGGTGCCCTTCGTGGCCGTATTGCCAAAGAGCTTGGCTTGATTGATAACGATAAGTTCAACTTCCTTTGGGTGGTTGACTGGCCAATGTTTGAATGGTCTGAAGAAGAAGGCCGCTACATGAGCGCCCACCACCCATTCACCCTTCCACAGGAAGAGACTGCTCACGAATTAGAAGGTGATTTGGCTAAGGTTCGTGCCATTGCTTACGATATCGTCTTGAACGGTTATGAGCTTGGTGGTGGTAGCCTTCGTATCAACCAAAAAGACCTTCAAGAACGCATGTTCAAGGCTCTTGGTTTCTCAGCTGAAGAAGCAAATGACCAGTTTGGCTTCCTTCTTGAAGCCATGGACTATGGTTTCCCACCACACGGTGGCTTGGCTATCGGGCTTGACCGATTTGTCATGCTTTTAGCAGGGGAAGAAAATATCCGTGAAGTCATTGCCTTTCCTAAGAACAACAAGGCAAGTGATCCAATGACACAAGCTCCTTCAACAGTAGCTCTCAAACAACTAGAGGAACTCAGCTTACAAGTAGAAGAAGATGAAACAAGCAAAACGAATTAAGCGGTGGCGCTATTATCTGCGCCGCTTTGCTTATCAGATAAAAATCTTACGAGTTTTACAAAGTATCTCTCGGGAAAAATATGATGAGAAAGTATCGGCTTCTCTGGTTTATGGCTTTTTGTCAGCAGTAGCAGTCAATTTCTTTTTTCAACCAGGACACGTTTACTCCAGTGGTGCTACAGGTCTGGCACAGATTATCTCTGCCTTGAGTCATCACTGGTTTGGCTTTTACATTCCGATATCGCTAACCTTTTATGCTATTAATTTTCCGTTGATGATTTTGGCTTGGTATCAGATTGGACATAAATTTACGGTCTTTACTTTTATCACAGTATCCATGAGTTCCCTCTTTATCCAGCTTGTACCAGTTGTGACCTTGACAGAGGATCCCATTATCAACGCCCTTTTTGGGGGTGTTGTCATGGGCTTGGGGATTGGTTTTGCGCTCCGTAACAATATTTCTAGCGGAGGTACAGATATCGTCAGTCTGACCATTCGAAAGAAAACGGGTAAGAATGTCGGTAGTATTTCTTTCTTGGTAAATGGGATGATTATGCTGATAGCAGGTTTGACCTTTGGTTGGAAATACGCCCTCTACTCCATGATTACCATCTTTGTCTCCAGTCGTGTGACAGACGCGGTCTTTACCAAGCAAAAACGAATGCAGGCCATGATTGTGACCAATAATCCTGATAAGGTAATCGCAAAAATCCATAAAAAATTGCACCGCGGAGCAACTATGATCCACGATGCAGAAGGAACTTATAATCATGAAAGAAAAGCAGTCTTGATTACAGTTATCACACGAGCAGAGTTTAATGATTTTAAACACATCATGAAACAAGTTGATCCGACAGCCTTTGTCTCTGTATCCGAAAATGTCCACATCCTAGGACGATTCGTAGAAACAGACAATTAATAATACTCAAAAGACCAGCCTTGAGGCTGGTCTTTATTTTTCAATAATTTTGTGTCCAATCAACTGGCGGTAACAAATCTGTTTATTGTTTTTAGCATCGTTGATGATCTGGAGAATGGTTTCAAAGGAAACGCGCCCAAGTTCCAGACTATTGATATCGACATAAGCTACGAGGTCAAGTCGAGGATTGACAGAGTCGAAACTCAAGACAGGAACAGTTAACTGATGCTTACTGATGTAGTCACAAACCCCTTCTGCAAGGAGACTGTCAGTTGTGATGATAGCATCAATCTGCGGATCGTGATTGAACAGAAGTTCACTGAACTGATACCCTTTTTCTTCTAGAAATTCGGTCGCAAAGTAGGTTAAGTTGGTATCAATCGGAAGTTGGTGTTGTTTGAGTGCGGACTCATAGCCAGTTAGACGATCTTGCGTTACGAAGAGTCGCTTTGTCCCCCCGATGAAGGCAATTCGTTTGCATCCTTTTTTGATAAAATACTCTGTCGCATCAAAGCCCGCTTGTACATTGTCATTATCAACAAGAGGGATAAAGGGTGAAGTAGATTTTCCGAGAATGAGGAAAGGGAACTGCTCATCGGCTACTAGCTTGACCAGAGGATCTTCTTCTTCAGCGTAGAGGAAAATCAAACCGTCAACACGCTTGCCATAAACCATCTGAGAAATCGCATTGAGACGTTCTTTCTCATCTTTTCCTGTTGCAATCTGAATAGCATAGTGGTTTTCAGACGCGACTTGGGCGATACCACGAAGGACAGATGGGAAGAAAGGATTTTGGTAAAAGGCATCTGAGTCGTCAGGGAGCACCAAGCCGATAACTTGAGTATAGCTACTTACCAAGCTACGAGCATTGAGGTTGGGATGGTAGTTGAGCTCCTTCATAGCCTTGCGAACTCGTTTTTTGGTTTCATCACTAATCGTTGATTTATTTTGAATGACGCGGGTAACAGTGGAAGGTGAGACCCCTGCTGCTTTAGCCACATCTTTAATCGTCACGGGCATAAAAATCTCCTATTTATGATAATCTGGATCACGGAAATGTGTCTTGTAAAAAATAGTGACCAGATAAAGAACAAAAAGAATGTTTTGTACAGTGATAAGCGTTGTCATATTTTGGCCAAAAAGTCCCAAAATAAGCGTAATCAGAGTGGGTAATCCTAAACAGTTCAAGATAAAATGGTAGCACTCTTTAAAGGTCCTAAATGAAAAGAGGCGTGATTTTTTGGTGATATAAAGGAGAAGACTAGCTCCAAGAGATACAATGAAGAAATTCAATCCAAAGAGGAAGCTAGCACCAAGAACGAGAAAGAGACTGATATAGACCCGATTTTGTTGGTACCAATCTTTAGAAATGGCCTGGGTTAGATCTTCCTTACTCTGGAAACTCCCCGTTTGAATCGCGTGGTAGCGAATGCGAGTCAATTCCTTACTTTCCTTACTGATGACGAGTTCTTCCGTATCAAAATGAAGTTGTAGGTCCTTTGGCAATTCTTTGCTTTGGCTTGGGCCAATCAAAAGAGAAGGCTGCTGATTCTTCGTACCTGAGTAGTTCAGCTTTCCATCAACGATTTGTGCATTCTCTGACAAGTCCATGATGGCTTCATCTGTCAGTGGAGTGTAGACATTATCGATAAAGGTATCCAGTGGATACGTTTCCTGTGAGCTGTTTTGAATGGCAATCGGAACCATAGACAAGCTGATGAGGAAAATGCTCGTAAAGAGAAGCTGAAACCAGTTGAGTCCGAAACGTTTTGACAGGGGCTTACGAAATCCCCAGATACTAGAGAAATACGAGAATGGATATGGAAGCATAGGCATCTTTCTAAAAGGTGTTTTCTATATGAGTATTATTATATAGAGAAATGTGCTTTATTTCAAGTCTAGGAGATAAATTGCTTGTTGCAAGAATATTATTTACAGTAACAATTTCTAATACTCAATGAAAATCAAAGAGCAAACTAGGAAGCTAGTCGCAGGTTGCTCAAAGCACAGCTTTGAGGTTGGAGATAAAGCTGACGTGGTCTGAAGAGATTTTCGAAGAGTATAAAATGAAAAAGGGTGGCGGGGATAAATTATCCCTTGTCGCCACCACTTGTAAGTCCTGAAACAAAGTTCTTTTGTAGGAAGAAGAAGAGAATACAGATTGGAAGGGCGATGAGGATAGCACCTGCTGAGAAGTAGGCGATCTTCATGTTTTTCACATTGCTAACGAAGGTTTGGAGACCAACGGCAACAGTAAAGTATTCTTTCTCACGAAGCAAGAAACTAGAGAGGATGTAATCCCCGAAAGGTCCCATGAAGGCCCAGAGGGCTTGTACAGCCACCATTGGGCGAACGAGTGGAAGGACAATTTGCCAGAAGCGACGGAAGTGTCCTGCACCATCTAGTTTTGCAGATTCGTCAAGAGACATTGGCACGGTATCAAAGTAACCTTTCATGAGCCAAGCATTCATCGGAATACCTCCACCGACGTAGAGGAAGATGAGGAACCAGCTATGGTTAAGGGCGTTCAACATAAGTGCCATAACGAAGAAGGCAGTCAAGGCGGCCATGGTTGGTACCATTTGGATGATTAAGAAGAAGACCAAACTTTGCTTACGAGCCAAGAAGTTGTAACGGCTGTAAGCATAACCAGCAAGGACGATGATACTTGTTTGAACAGCCATTGTGATAAAGGCAATAATCAAAGTATTAAGGTACCAAGTACCGTACAAGGTTTCAGTAAAGAGTCCTTTAAAGTTATCAAAATTGAAGTCGATGTTAGTATCGAGTTTAAAGGCTGCGACGTTACCTGCTTTAAAGGCTGACATGATGGTAATCAAAAGTGGATAGATAATGACAATTGATAGGCCTATCAAGTAGAGGTAAGTGAGGGTTTGAGTCAGTCTACGTTTGAGTTTGATTGAGTTATTCATCTTAGACGTCCTCCATATCAAATGCGTGTAGTTTCTTGAATGCGATCATAGAGATAGAGATGACAATAATTGAGATAATCAAGGTAACAGCTGCCGCCATGGAGTATTGAGGAGATGTACCTGTTGTCAAACGGTAAATCCATGAAATCAAGATATCAGTTGAACCGGCTCCGCCTCCGACAGTACCAGGACCTCCACCATTAAAGAGATACATGATAGAGAAGTTGTTAAAGTTGAAGGTGTATTGGCTGATCAATGTTGGAGCTGCAACAGCCAAGATCATTGGGAAAGTGATGTTGCGGAATTTTTGCCAAGCATTGGCACCATCGATGTAAGCCGCTTCGTAGAGGTCGTTAGGAATAGACTGCAAGATACCCAAGGTCAAAACGTAGATGTATGGGAAACCTAGCCAACCTTGCATCATAATCAAGGCAATCTTAGTCCAAGTCGGATCGGTTTTCCAAGGGATAAGAGCTCCATCTAGGAAAGGAAGAACCTTAGACAAAAGAGGCAAGACTTGGGTGTTGATGGCACCAACACTATCATTAAACATGTTTGAGAATGTCAAGATAGTGATGAAGGCTGGAACTGCCCAAGGAAGAAGGAAAATAACACCGAAGATACGTTTTCCTTTGATAAATGGTTGGTTGGCAATGATGGCAGTAAAGATACCAATGACAATCTGCAAAGTAGAAGCAGATAAAGCCCAGATAATGGTCCAAGAAAGAACGGAACCAAAGGCTGAACGGAAGGTACTCAAACTCCAGATGTTTGTGAAGTTCGTTAAACCAACCCAGTCCAACAATTTGTTTGGTGGCAAGTGTTGGAAGTCGTAGTTGGTAAAGGCAATCATCAAGGTTACGATAACAGGGAAGATAATTGCAAATGTCATCGCTACATACGATGGGATGATTAAAAGGTATGGGAATCCATTTTCATAAATGCCTTTAATCATGTCCTTGAAGGTACGAGCTACGGGAATACCGTTGTTGATACGTTTAGCAGTCGTATGTGCATCCTTGATATTAAAGATGTAAAAGAGCAAGTAAACGACAACAAAGATAGAATGGAAAGCACCGCGAATCAGCATGAAGAGTGAATTATCACGGCCAGGTTTGTCACCAAGGGTGACCAAATTGCTTAATTCAGGGGTTGCAAGTGTTAGAAAATACAGAACAAATAGAACAGTAATGCCAAGGAAAATAAATCCTTTAGCTTTTTGTTTGTTATAGATTTGTCCTAAACCAGGAATGATTGACAGCAAGGCTGCTTTGCGAGGCTGTTGTTTTTCCATGATTACTCCTTTCATAGGATGCGAGATAAAACTCGGATTCAATCGTAAGATACGTACGTATAATAATAGGCGTATCTATAAATTCAAAGGGGGATTTTGCTTCCACCCCCCTTGAACAAATCAATTATTCACCAAATTTTTGTTTGATTGTGTCCTTAATCAATGTTACAGCATCGTTAGCAGCTGTTTTCGCATCTTTCGTACCACTTACAGCTTCAAAGAGCATTGTTTTAGCTGGGTCCCAAACAGCTGACATTTGAGAGATGTTTGGCATTGGTTGAGCATTCTTGAACTGTTCAATCACGGCTGTGGTCAACTCATCTTTTTTGCCTTCAGCATAAGTACGAGCTTCAGTATTAGCTGGGATTTCGTTTGTTACATCGTAGAACGCTTTTTGTTGTTCAGTTGAAACTAGGAAGTCTACAAATTTTTGAGCGCCTTCAAGGTTCTTAGTGCTTGATGGGATGATCCAAGCTTTACCACCACCGAATGCTGCGTAATCTTTACCGTTTGGAAGAGTTGGGATAGTCGCAACACCGTAGTTTACTTTAGCATCTTTAAAGGATTGAGCTTTCCAAGGACCATCGATGATAGCAGCTGTTTTGCCTTCTTGGAATTGAGTTTGGATCAAGTTACCAGCACCTTCAGTATCTTGCATACCTTTAGGCCATTTTTCGTACCAAGATTTAGCGTATTCGATACCTTTGATTGCTCCGTCGTTTGCAAGACCGATATCTTTAGGATCTTTACCATTTTGACCGAATACATAACCACCGTTACCAGCAAGGAGTCCATATGCGTAGTAGAAGTTTGTCCAGTCAGCTAAGAAGGCAGTAGTTTTGCCATCTTCACCAGCGAAAGCATATTTGCTATCTTTTGCAAGTTCTTCTAGTTCAGCAAAAGTTTTTGGAGCTTCTTTTAGCAAGTCTTTGTTGTAGTACATTACGAGAGACTCGATAACGGCTGGAGCACCATAGACTTTACCACCAACAGTTACAAGAGATTTAGTAGTATCGTCTGTTTTCGCACCATCACTAAGAGTTACTTCTGAAAGTTGTCCGTCAGTACCAAGGCTACCTACACGGTCGTATGGAGCCATCATAACATCAGGGGCTTTACCAGATTGGTTGTCAAGTGAAAGGTTATCAAGACCACCCATTTGGTCTCCTGTTTTGATCGTAACTTTTACGCCAGATTCTTTTTCGTAAGCTTTTGCAGCTGATTCAGCGAAGGCTTTATATTGGTCTTCAACGTAGAAAGTGATTTCTTGTGCTTCTGAAGAGCTAGTATCAGCTGCTTTGTCAGCAGATTTGCTTCCGCAAGCTACCAAGAGCAAGCTAGCGAGAGTAGCAGTTCCGAGCACAGCAGCGCTCTTCATGAATTTAGATGACATAGTGTATTCCTCCTAAAGAATAACAGTATAATTTATTTAGAAAACGCAAACGTTTTCTTTTATGAGCCTAGTATAGCACAAATAGAAAACGGTTGCAAGCTTTTTTAAAAAGTTTTTTAAAAAAATTTTAAGGTTTCAAACATTTGTTAAAGCCTATATATAGGAAAGAACTTAAAATGTTTGTTTTTTTGAATTGAAAATATATTAGGAAAACGATTGCGTAAATTCGGCTCAGTTTTTCAGAAAATAGAGCAGATATTGGGAATGAATTATCTTAAATCAGAAAATCTTTAAAATTTTTTTCGCTTATTTCGTAAAATATCAGTGGGAATAAGTTTTAGTTAGATAAAAATAATTCAAAAAAATTTTTAAAAACGCTTGCATTTGTCTTTAAAATACGCTATACTTAACTTAACGCAAACGTTTGCGCCTTAATTGCGCAACGTTTTATAACAAACACATGAGGTGCTATTATGAAAAAACGTCAAAGTGGTGTGTTGATGCACA
>CAUVRF010000034.1:0-17501 GCA_963554245.1 uncultured Streptococcus sp. | reverse complement strand
CCTCACTGATGACACGATTGGCATCAAAACCATGATCATGGTCTTCATCATGATGAGCGTCATGTTTATGTTCGTCATGCTTAGGTGCCTGACTTCCATGGTCACCGTCTTGCTCATGATGATGGTTTTGCTGAGTAGGTTTTTCTGCTGGTTTGCTTGGATTCTCCAATGGTGTTGGTTTCTCACTGTCACTAGTTAGAGGAATCATTCTCGCAATCTTTTCTTCTAATGCAGAAAGCTTTGTATATGGAATGAAATGATAGTGATTTCCATGAGGAATCGCTACACCACTTGGTGTTCTGCTTGAAATCTTAGCAGGGTCAAAAGTCAAACCATCCGATTCAGTATATCGTTGAGTACTTGGAAGAGCATAAAGCTGCTGTAATAGACTTTGAAGACTCTCGGATTTATTACTTGGTATTTCAGCCTGTTGAATAGGCTTGGGAGTTTGACCAGTCCCATTTGTACTTGGACGATAGTCAGTCACACTAGGCTGATTTCTAGTTCCAGAGAGGTAAGCTTGTGCTGCAGCCAATTCACTAGCAGACAAGGAACTCTTTGGAATGTAGTGGTAATGTCCTCCGTGAGGGACGATATAAGCATCACCAGTATCCTCTATAATATCAGATGCATTAAAGATGTAGCCATCATCAGTAGTATAGCGACCTTGAGATTGAGCAAGCGCCACTGCACTATTAGATGTTGGTGCATCGTGAGTATGACCTTGTTTTTGGCGTTCAATTTCGTCCTTCGAACGAACGTTATCCGCATGTGCCACATCCTTAAGGTAAACATAATACTTACCATCCACCTTGATAATGTAACCACCTTTGATTTCGTTAACAACATCAGCGTCTTTAAGTTGATAATTGGCATCTTTCATCAAAAGTTCTTCACTGAAAATCGCATCAAAAGGAACTTTCCCATTATAATAATGGAAATGATCACCGTGTGAAGTCACATAACCTTGATCAGTGATTTTCACAACAATCTGTTCAGCCTGGATATCTTCTTTTTTGCTGACTTGATCTGGTGTTTGTGTCTCTGTTTTTTGAGTGTCTTGTTTCCCATCGACATAAGATACACGATTCGTATCTTTATTCTCTCCTGTCTGATGTTGATTCAATGCATAAATACACAGACTTAAAGAAAGGACGACAGCTGCACCAGCAGCAAGTTTCTTCTTATTTATTTTCATAATCTCCTCATTTCAATTCTTCTGCTAAAATACTCATATTTTCTTCAAGATTTTCTAAATAAGTCTTGTCATTTTGTGGGTCTGCCTCTAAAGGATTCAGAGTTTTTAGACCCACACCTGTTGATTTGACAAGAGTTTCAGCTACTTTTGAAGAAGCGTTACTTTCTGTAAAAATCGTTTTAACCTTATAGGTTTTAACAAATTCCTGAATTTCTGTTAGTTGTCTTGGACTTGGTTCTTGTTCTGGAGAGATACCTGCGATTCCAAGTTGATTGAGTCCAAACCTCTTCGCTAGATAAGAAAAGGCTGTATGCTGGGTTACAAATGTTTTCTGACTCGCTTTTTCAAATTTAGGTTGAAATTTCTTAGTCAATTCTTGAGCTTTTTTGATAAAGGCTTGCGCATTTTTTTGATAAGTTTCTTTATGTTCACTATCAACCTCTGACAGTTTATCAGCGATAATTTGAGCTTCTTCTCCAGCTTTTTCAGGATCTAGCCAAGTATGAGGGTCATAGAGCGTTTTTTCATCAACTCCATCCCCTGCTTCCACATCTTCTAGCCCTGGGACGCGGTCTAAAGTCATTCCCTCTGAAGCCTCTAAAACCTTAACTTTAGATTTTTTTAGATTGGGATCTAAACTTCCTGCCCAAGATTCAAGTGTATGAGAATGGTAAACAAAGACATCTGCATCATAGATGGCTGCGATATCATTTGCTGAAGGTTCAAAGGAGTGAATTCCGCTACTTGACTGAATCATTCGAACATCATTCAAGTCACCAGATACTTCCTTGACCATGGCATAGATAGGGTAAAAACTGGTCACAATTTTCATCCCTTTACCTGACTGGCTTTCCTTTTGACCACAAGCAGCTAATACCAGAGCCAATACACTGGTCATCAAAACTAAAATCGTCCTCTTTTTCACTATAACTCCTTAACTAGTGTTTAACCATTTAATTAACTAGTAAATAGTTTATCTTTATTTAGAAAATATGTCAAGAATTTTTACACAATTTCATAAAAAAGAGAACAGAATCCATATTCTGCTCCCTTTTTATCTTCTATAATAGTTGTATAGTTACTTACTCTCCTTTAACAAGACTAATAGCTTTTCAGCTTCTGCCATAATAGTATTGTTGTCCTGAGAACCAAATAACAGATTATTTTTTAATCCTGTAAGAGTTTCGTTGGCATTGGACTTAAGAATTGGATCCTTAATCTTTTTAAGTAACTCTTCCGCCTCTCTCAGTTTTTCTTCAACCTTTTCAGTTTCAACCTGATGTTCCTCTGGTTCCGATGGTGATTCTTCTTCTGATTCCTCTGGTTCTTTTGGTTTTGGAGATTGTGCTTTCTCATTTTTCGGTTTTTCTTCGCGAGGTTTTTCCTCCTCAATTTTTTCTGTCTGAGTTTTCTCCTCTGTTGGTTTCTCTGTTTGATTGTTAGTAGCTTGACTATTGTGGTTTCTTTGAACATGGTCGCTCGCATTGCCCCAACCACTATCTGAATGCGGACGTTCGTTTGGATGTTCGACATAATACTTCACAGTTTCAAATAGCTCTTCTAAAGTATACCCCTTAGGTGCCTCATAAAGTCCTTCGTCAAACCACTCAAATTTGATGTTATGGTAATGGTCATAATGAGGTATAATCAAACTTCCATTTTTAACTTCCACAGTATGTTGGAGATTGTAAGGCATACGGTCAAGTGGTACCTTCTTAGCTGCTTTTACTCTATTGTAAATCGCTTCTGCTCCCTTAGCCTC
Source organism: uncultured Streptococcus sp. (assembly GCA_963554245.1). GTDB lineage: Bacteria > Bacillota > Bacilli > Lactobacillales > Streptococcaceae > Streptococcus. Next base: position 14,541 of record CAUVRF010000034.1, on the reverse strand, counting down.
AGTATTTCCTGAACTTTGATGATTTGTTGAAGGAGGCGTCAAACCTTTCTCTTTAGCATAAGCTTGACCTGCTGCTCTTTCAGCTTCAGACAAACTTTCTTTCTTAATCCAATGACTGTGGCTCATATGCGGAGTTACATAGGCATCCCCCTCATCACTGGTGATATCACGAGGATCAAAGATATAGCCATCTTCTGTTGTATACTTGCCTGCCAACTTGGCTACTTGAATCTCATCATCTGTGTAAGCTATTTGTGCATTTGGTTTTCCTAAACGTTCTGGATGACGAATCGGCGCTAGAAAAGCAAGGATATCATCAACTAACTTGACTTTATCACTTGACTCATCGTTGAGACGTTCCAATAGTCTATCCAAAGCGTCAAAATCAGCTTGGCGCCCTTTATTGGAAACCAAATCTTGATGAACTGTTGCTAGTAAATCATAAACTTTGTTGTAAAATTTTTGATCACCAGATGCAAGATTGGTTTTCTTAGCTCCTAACTCATGAGACAAACTTTCTTGTTTAGCAAGTTTATCATCAATGGCTGCAACAGTTTCTGCTGAAAGTTCCTTGGCAGAAATATAACGCGAAATTCCATTCTCTTCGAAGACATAACCATCAACCACCTTTCGAATCACCTGTTTTACCAATTTTCCATCAATTGGATTGCTTGGAGTTGGTTGAGGATTTGGTACAGGTTGTGGACTTGGTATTGGGGTAGGCTCTGGAGCAGGGATTGGAGTCGGAGTTGGATTTGGAAGGCTTGGAGTCGGAATTGGTTTTAATTCTTTACCACCTGCAGTAGTATGATTCCCTTGATAATTTTCAGAAATCATTCTCGCAATCTTCTGCTCTAAATCAGACATTTGAGAATAAGGGATAAAGTGATAATGATCTCCGTGTGGCACTGCAACACCATTTGCAGTTTTTCTTGTAATCTGCGCTGGATCAAAGACAAGCCCATCTGATTCCACATGTCGTTGGCTAAGCGGCAAGGCATAAAGCTGTTTCAAGAGACTGGATACGTCTTCACTCGGACTAGCTTGATAGCTATTATCCACTTGTGAGCTAACAGTTGGAGTCCATCTTCTGGTATTTACCTCAACATTGCTTTGATTCGTTTGTCCATATGAACTATTATTCGATGCCTCTGATGCGCTACTGCTAGAAGAATTTGTTGAAGGACGATATCCAACTGAGCTTGGTTGATTACCTTTTCCAGATAAGAAGGCTCGAGCTGCAGCTAATTCACTGGCAGACAAGTCACTCTTAGGAATATAGTGGAAATGATTGCCATGAGGAACGATATAGGCATCACCCGTGTCCTCAATGATATCAGAGGCATTAAAGATATAACCATCATCCGTTGTATAGCGGCCTTGAGCTCTAGCAGCGACTACCGCTTTATCGCTAGAACCACCTCCGTGATTACTACCGTGTTCCTGCTTCTGACGAGTGATTTCTTCTTTTGTTCGAATATTATCCGCATGAGCTGCATCTTTCAGGTAAACATAGTATTTCCCGTCTACCTTAATCACATAACCACCCTTAATTTCATTGACAATGTCTGAATCCTTCAACTGATAATTTGGATCTTTCATCAGCAGTTCTTCACTAATGATAGCATCATAAGGAACCTTGCCATTATAGTAATGATAATGGTCTCCATGAGAAGTCACATAACCTTGATCCGTAATCTTGATAACGATTTGCTCGGCATTTATACCTTCTTTTTTACTGACTTCATCAGGTGTCAAATTTTCTGCCTTTTGACTTGGTTGTTTACCATCAATGTATGAAACACGGTTATTTTCTTTTACAGTTTGAGCTTGATGCAAACCTAGTTCATAAGCACAGACACTTAAAACAAGTGCAGCTGCTGACCCAGCTAGATATTTTTTATTGATTTTCATTCTTTCCTCTTTTCTTAACTCTATTTGATTCACTATAAAACAATAAACCAGTTAATTAACTAGTTAATAGTTTACTCCTTTTAGTACTGCTTGTCAAGAATTTTTCGTATATACATAATAAAAATGAAAGTCCCTTTATCGAGACTCCCATTTTTCATTAGTTTGTTTTTTCCTTATTTACAGGTGAAGGATTACTACCTTTTAACAACGCAAGTAATTTTTCTGCTTCTACCATGATACCATTATTATCCATGGTTTGCAGGCTCAAATTATTTCGTAAACCAGCTAGGGTTTCTGTCGCATTTCCTTTCAGACTAGCATCCGTTACTTTCGCAAGCAAAGCTTCTGCTTCTTTGAGCTTGGCTTCTACTTTTTCAGTCTCTACTTGAGGAACTTCTGGCTCAGCAGGTGTTTCCTCTACTGGTTCTTCATCCGCTTTGAAGTTCTTTTTGGGATCTTCACTGTGGTTTTTCTTACCTAAGACATGGTCGCTGGTATTTCCCCATCCGTCATTAGAATGTGGACGTTCATCAGGATGTTCAACATAGTACTTAATCGTCGCAAATAAGTCTTCCAGAGTATAACCATTTGGAGCTTTGTATGAGTGATCATCAAACCAAGCAAATTTAATGTTATGGTAATGATCCTTATGAGGAATGATTAAATTACCATTTTTAACTTCTACTGTATGCTCAACCATGTATGGAAGTCGAACGAGTGGAATTCGTTTCTCACCTTTCACACGATTGTAAATAGCCGCTGCACTATCTCCAGTTGGATTTGCTTGAGCATCTGCGTCTGCTGACGGAGGTAGGATGCCTTTTTCTTTAGTATAAGATTGAGCTGCAGCTTTTTCCTTATCAGAAAGGCTGTCTTTTCCAATCCAGTGACTATGTCCCATATGAGGCGTTACATAGGCATCTCCTTCATCACTGATAATATCATGTTCGTCAAAAATGTAACCATCTGAAGTTGTATACTTATCAGCTAATTGAGCAATGCGGACTTCATTTTCGGTATACTCAATCTGAGAATTTGGTTTGCCAAGTCGCTCTGGATGAGTAATTGGTGCTAGGAATGCCAATAAATCATCTACCAATTTTCCTTTATTAGAAGATTCATCATTCAAGCGTTCTGCTAATTTGTCTAAGGCTTGGAAATCAGAAACGCGACCTTTATTTTCAGACAAGGCTTTATGAGCCTCAGCCAACAGATTATATGCTTTATCATAAAATTCTTGGTCACGAGGAGCAACTTTTTCTTTTTTAGCAGTTAAAGCGTGTGATACACTCTCTTGTTTTGATAACTTGCTTTCAAGATTTTTAACAGTTTCAGATGGTAAATCTTTCGCAAAAACATAGCGTGAGATTCCTTTTTCTTCGAAAACATATCCTTCTCCAACTTTTCGTACCAGCTGACTAACCAAAGCAGAATTTGAGTCTATTTTAGGATTTGGAGTAGGAGCCGGTTTTACAATAGGTTTCAAAGGTTTTAAGCTAAGAGCTGGCAAAACAGGAGATGGAATTAAATTTGGAAGACTTGGATTCGGAATTGGTTTTAATTCTTTGCCACCTGCAGTAGTATGATTTCCTTGATAATTTTCAGAAATCATTCTCGCAATCTTCTGCTCTAAATCAGACATTTGAGAATAAGGGATAAAGTGATAATGATCTCCGTGTGGCACTGCAACACCATTTGCAGTTTTTCTTGTAATCTGCGCTGGATCAAAGACAAGCCCATCTGATTCCACATGTCGTTGGCTAAGCGGCAAGGCATAAAGCTGTTTCAAGAGACTGGATACGTCTTCACTCGGACTAGCTTGATAGCTATTATCCACTTGTGAGCTAACAGTTGGAGTCCATCTTCTGGTATTTACCTCAACATTGCTTTGATTCGTTTGTCCATATGAACTATTATTCGATGCCTCTGATGCGCTACTGCTAGAAGAATTTGTTGAAGGACGATATCCAACTGAGCTTGGTTGATTACCTTTTCCAGATAAGAAGGCTCGAGCTGCAGCTAATTCACTGGCAGACAAGTCACTCTTAGGAATATAGTGGAAATGATTGCCATGAGGAACGATATAGGCATCACCCGTGTCCTCAATGATATCAGAGGCATTAAAGATATAACCATCATCCGTTGTATAGCGGCCTTGAGCTCTAGCAGCGACTACCGCTTTATCGCTAGAACCACCTCCGTGATTACTACCGTGTTCCTGCTTCTGACGAGTGATTTCTTCTTTTGTTCGAATATTATCCGCATGAGCTGCATCTTTCAGGTAAACATAGTATTTCCCGTCTACCTTAATCACATAACCACCCTTAATTTCATTGACAATGTCTGAATCCTTCAACTGATAATTTGGATCTTTCATCAGCAGTTCTTCACTAATGATAGCATCATAAGGAACCTTGCCATTATAGTAATGATAATGGTCTCCATGAGAAGTCACATAACCTTGATCCGTAATCTTGATAACGATTTGCTCGGCATTTATACCTTCTTTTTTACTGACTTCATCAGGTGTCAAATTTTCTGCCTTTTGACTTGGTTGTTTACCATCAATGTATGAAACACGGTTATTTTCTTTTACAGTTTGAGCTTGATGCAAACCTAGTTCATAAGCACAGACACTTAAAACAAGTGCAGCTGCTGACCCAGCTAGATATTTTTTATTGATTTTCATAATCTCCTCATTTCAATTCTTCTCCTAAAATACTCATATTGTCTTCTAGGTTTTCTAGATAAGTCTTGTCATTTTGTGGGTCTGCCTCTAAAGGATTCAGAGTTTTTAGACCCACACCTGTTGATTTGACAAGAGTTTCAGCTACTTTTGAAGAAGCGTTACTTTCTGTAAAAATCGTTTTAACCTTATAGGTTTTAACAAATTCCTGAATTTCTGTTAGTTGTCTTGGACTTGGTTCTTGTTCTGGAGAGATACCTGCGATTCCAAGTTGATTGAGTCCAAACCTCTTCGCTAGATAAGAAAAGGCTGTATGTTGTGTTACAAAGGTTTTCTGAGTCGCTTTTTCAAATTTAGGCTGGAATTTCTTAGTCAATTCTTGAGCTTTTTTGATAAAGGCTTGCGCATTTTTCTGGTAAGTTTCTTTGTGTTCACTATCAACCTCTGAAAGTTTATCAGCTATAATTTGGGCTTCTTCTCCAGCTTTGTCAGGATCTAGCCAAGTGTGAGGGTCATAGAGCGTTTTTTCATCAACTCCCTCACCTGCTTCCACATCTTCTAGACCAGGGACTCGGTCCAAGGTCATTCCTTCTGAAGCCTCTAAAACCTTAACTTTGGATTTTTTAAGATTGGGATCCAGACTTCCTGCCCAAGATTCAAGTGTATGTGAATGGTAGACAAATACATCTGCATCATAGATGGCTGCGATATCATTTGCTGAAGGTTCAAAGGAGTGAATTCCGCTACTTGACTGAATCATTCGAACATCATTCAAGTCACCAGATACTTCCTTGACCATGGCATAGATAGGATAAAAACTGGTCACAATTTTCATACCTTTACCTGACTGGCTTTCCTTTTGACCACAAGCAGCTAAACACAAAAGAAAGACACTTAACAACACTAAAAACAAATTTTGTTTCTTCATAAAAACTCCTTAACTAGTTATTTAACTAGTTAATATTCTACTCCGATTTTTTTTATTGTCAAGCATTTTATGAACTAGTTAATAGATTTTATGATTTTAAACTATAAAAAAACCTTGCAACTTAGTTGCAAGGACTTTTCGATTAATCAAAGTTAACGTATTCTTTTTGAAGTTCAAGAACTTCTTCCATTGTTGAACACTCTGTAAGGGCACGGTTTGCGTACTCTTCCATCTTAGCTGTATCCAATTTCTTCATCAAGCTACGTGTACGAAGGACAGATGTTGCTGACATAGAGAACTCATCCAAGCCCATTCCGACAAGAAGTGGAACAGCTTTTTGGTCACCAGCCATCTCACCACACATACCAGCCCATTTACCTTCAGCGTGAGCTGCCTTGATAACGTTGTTGATCAAGCGAAGGATTGATGGGTTATATGGTTGGTAAAGGTATGAAACTTGCTCGTTCATACGGTCTGCTGCCATTGAGTATTGGATCAAGTCGTTTGTTCCAATTGACATGAAGTCTACTTCTTTTGCAAATTGGTCTGCAAGCATTGCTGCTGCAGGGATTTCAATCATGATACCAACTTGGATGTCATCCGCAACTGCAACTCCTTCAGAAAGAAGGTTTGCTTTTTCTTCTTCATAAACTGCTTTAGCTGCACGGAATTCTTTCAAGAGGGCAACCATTGGGAACATGATACGCAATTGACCATGAACAGAAGCACGAAGAAGGGCACGGATTTGTGTACGGAACATTGCATCTCCAGTTTCAGAAATAGAGATACGAAGGGCACGGAATCCAAGGAATGGGTTCATTTCGTGTGGCATATCGAAGTAAGGAAGTTCCTTATCTCCACCGATATCCATTGTACGAACAACCACTGGTTTACCATTCATTCCCTCAAGAACAGCCTTGTATGCTTCATACTGCTCATCTTCAGTTGGGAAATCTTGAGAATCCATGTACAAGAACTCTGTACGGTAAAGTCCAACAGCTTCTGCACCGTTGTTGTTAACACCTTCAACGTCTTTTGGAGTACCGATGTTAGCAGCCAACTCGAAGTGTTTACCGTCAGCAGTTACTGTTTGAGCATCTTTCAAAAGTGCCCATTCAGCTTTTTGTTTAGCATAAGCTTCACCAGCTGTTTTAAATTCTGCCGCTTGTTCATCTGTTGGGTTGATAATCACTTCACCAGTAATTCCGTTAACAGCAAGGATATCACCGTCTTTCACTACTTCAGTGATGTTATTTGTTCCCAATACAGCTGCAATTTCAAGTGTACGCGCCATGATAGCTGAGTGGCTTGTACGTCCACCGATATTTGTTACAAAAGCTTTTACAAAATTTTTGTCCAATTGAGCTGTATCAGATGGTGTCAAGTCATGTGCAATCACGATTACTTCTTCATTGATAGAAGCTGGATTTGGCAATTTCTTACCAAGAAGATTTGCCAATACACGTTTTGTCACGTCGCGGATATCCGCTGCACGTTCTTGCATATATGGGTTGTCTTCCATGCCTTCAAAGATAGTGATGAACATGTCAGTCACTTCTTTAAGACCTGCTTCTGCATTGACTTTCTTAGCACGGATTGTTTCTTTAATCTGACCAATCAATTCTGGGTCAGCAAGAACCATCAAATGAGCGTCAAAAACTTGAGCAGCTTCTTCACCAAGCGTACCTACAGCTTTCTCACGGATAAGAGAAAGCTCGTTTTGAGAAGCTTCAAGAGCTACATCCAAACGAGCCTCTTCTGCGTTTGTATCTTCGACTGAAACAGTCTCGAATGACAAATCCGGTTGAACGAGTAGATATGCTTTTGCAACAGCAACACCATCAGATGCTGCAATTCCTTTAAGCATTTCTGTCATTTTCCTTATGCCAATCCTTCTTTTTCCATTGTTTCTGAGATTGCAGCGATAGCGTCATCTGCATCTGCACCTTCAGCTGAGATAGTTACATCAGCACCTTGGCCAACACCAAGACTCATAACACCCATGATTGATTTAAGGTTTACTGATTTACCTTTGTACTCAAGAGTGATATCTGAAGCAAATTTGCTAGCTGTTTGAACCAACAATGTTGCTGGACGCGCGTGAATACCTGTTTCTGCCACTACGTGGAAATCTTTAGAAGCCATAGTTTGACTCTCCTTTTGTTCTTTCTTTTTTGAGTTATATGTGATAACCCTTACAATTTGGTATTATATCATCTTCTAGGATTTTTTTCAAGCATTTTATGGGATTTATTCGATTTCCTTTCAGATAACTTGCTGAAAATCTTCTATTTTAGATAACAAAACACAGGATATAGTTTTTCAAAAAACAACTTATAGGATAATTATCATCTTTTTATAAATCAAACACTACATATTGTGTTTTGTGGGCTTGAGCAGAAAAACAGACCACTATATTTAGTTTTAAATCATTGACAAAAATTTATTTTCTGATATACTAAGAAAGTAATCTATTTTGAAAGAGGAGTTACACAATGGTAACCGTTTATTCTAAAAACAACTGTGTCCAATGTAAAATGACCAAACGTTTCTTGGACAGTAATAATGTCGCTTATCGTGAAATCAATCTTGATGAGCAACCTGAGTACATCGATCAAGTTAAAGAGCTCGGTTTCAGCGCAGCTCCTGTTATCCAAACACCAACTGAAGTCTTTTCAGGTTTCCAACCAGGAAAACTGAAACAATTAGCATAATCTTAGTACATCATCCAGAAGAAACTTGCTTCTAGGGCTAACTTAGAGGCCTTTCTTTTGTAATTAGATAAAGGAAATTTTATGGGATTAAAACATCTTGAGGACGTAACTTACTTCCGTCTCAATAACGAAATCAACCGTCCTGTCAATGGACAAATCATGCTTCATAAAGATAAGGAAGCATTGGATGCCTTCTTTAAAGAAAATGTAGTTCCAAATACTATGGTTTTTGATTCAATCAAAGATAAAATCAACTACCTCATTGAACACAACTACATCGAAACAGCCTTTATCAAGAAATACCGTCCAGAATTTTTGGAAGAATTAGCTCAATTTATTAAAGAACAAAACTTCCAATTCAAGTCTTTCATGGCTGCCTATAAGTTTTACAATCAATATGCCTTAAAGACTAATGACGGTGAATATTATCTTGAAAGCATGGAAGACCGTGTCTTCTTTAACGCCCTTTATTTCGCCGATGGCAATGAAGCTGTTGCCATCGATATTGCCAATGAAATCATCCACCAACGCTACCAACCTGCTACTCCTTCCTTCTTGAATGCTGGACGTGCTCGTCGTGGTGAATTGGTATCATGTTTCCTGATCCAAGTAACTGATGATATGAACTCTATCGGACGTTCTATCAACTCAGCTCTTCAACTTTCACGTATTGGTGGTGGTGTGGGAATTACCCTCAGCAACCTTCGTGAAGCTGGCGCACCTATTAAAGGCTATGAAGGAGCTGCTTCTGGCGTCGTTCCAGTTATGAAACTTTTCGAAGATAGCTTCTCTTACTCTAATCAATTGGGTCAACGTCAAGGTGCTGGTGTTGTCTACCTCAACGTCTTCCACCCAGATATTATCGCCTTCCTTTCAACTAAGAAAGAAAACGCCGATGAAAAAGTTCGTGTCAAGACCCTTTCACTTGGTGTCGTGGTGCCCGATAAATTCTACGAATTAGCTCGTAAAAATGAAGAAATGTACCTCTTCAGCCCTTACTCAGTAGAGTTTGAATACGGTGTGCCATTTAACTACATCGACATCACTGAAAAATACGATGAGCTAGTCGCAAATCCAAATATCCGCAAGACAAAAATCAAGGCGCGTGATTTGGAAACTGAAATCTCTAAATTGCAACAAGAATCTGGCTACCCTTATGTAGTCAACATCGACACGGCTAACCGTGCAAATCCCGTTGATGGAAAAATCATTATGAGTAACTTGTGTTCTGAGATTCTTCAAGTCCAAGAACCAAGCTTGATCAACGATGCTCAAGAATTCCTTCAAATGGGAACGGACGTTTCATGTAACCTTGGTTCAACCAACGTGGTTAACATGATGACTTCACCTGATTTTGGTCGTTCTATCCGTGCTATGGTTCGTGCCCTTACTTTCGTTACAGATAGTTCGCACATTGTAGCTGTTCCTACCATCGACCACGGAAATAGCCAAGCTCATACCTTTGGTCTTGGTGCCATGGGACTTCACAGCTACCTTGCCCAACAATTGATTGAATATGGGTCACCTGAGTCTGTTGAGTTTACTAGCATCTACTTTATGCTTATGAACTACTGGACTTTAGTTGAGTCAAACAATATCGCGCGTGAACGTGGTATTACCTTCCATAACTTTGAAAAATCAGACTATGCTAACGGAAGCTACTTTGACAAGTATGTGACTGGCGAATTTGTTCCAAAATCAGACCGTGTTAAAGAACTCTTCAAAGATGTCTTTATCCCAAGTGCTGCTGACTGGGCTGAACTTCGCGACAAGGTTCAAGCAGATGGACTTTACCACCAAAACCGCCTTGCTGTAGCGCCAAATGGTTCTATCAGCTACATCAATGACGTTTCTGCTTCTATCCACCCGATTACGCAACGTATCGAAGAACGACAAGAAAAGAAAATCGGTAAAATCTACTATCCTGCTGCTGGCTTGTCAACAGAAACCATTCCTTACTACACTTCTGCTTACGACATGGATATGCGTAAAGTGATTGATGTCTATGCTGCTGCAACTGAGCACGTGGACCAAGGACTTTCACTCACACTCTTCATGCGTAGTGACATTCCAAAAGGTCTTTACGAATGGAAGAAGGAAAATAAACAAACGACACGTGACTTGTCTATCCTTCGTAACTATGCCTTTAACAAGGGTATCAAGTCTATCTACTACGTCCGTACCTTTACAGATGATGGTGGAGAAGTCGGTGCTAACCAATGTGAAAGCTGTGTGATTTAATCTTTGTTGGAGGAAACTACATTTTCTCAAATAAGTGATTCATTCACCCTGCTAAACTAGAATAAGCATCTATACTATGAAATAACAAAAAGTCGGGCTTCCGACTTTTTGTGCGATACTCCTCTAGAATTATGATAAAATAGAAGTAATTGTGAGTTCGCAATACTAAACACAGAAAGAGATTTCAAATGGAAACTTACTACAAAGCCATTAACTGGAATGCCATCGAAGATGTCATCGACAAATCAACTTGGGAAAAATTGACGGAGCAATTCTGGCTTGATACACGTATTCCTTTGTCAAATGACTTGGATGACTGGAGAAAGCTATCAAATGTAGAAAAAGACTTGGTTGGAAAAGTCTTTGGTGGTTTAACCCTTCTCGATACTATGCAATCTGAAACTGGGGTTCAAGCCCTTCGCGCAGACATCCGTACACCCCATGAGGAAGCTGTTTTCAATAACATCCAATTTATGGAATCTGTCCACGCAAAATCTTACTCATCAATCTTTTCTACCTTGAATACTAAGGCTGAGATTGAAGAAATTTTCGAATGGACCAATACCAATCCTTACCTACAAAAGAAGGCTGAGATTGTCAACGAAATCTACCTAAACGGTAGCCCACTTGAAAAGAAAGTTGCCAGCGTTTTCCTTGAAACCTTCCTCTTCTACTCTGGTTTCTTTACGCCCCTCTACTATCTCGGTAACAACAAACTGGCCAACGTCGCTGAAATTATCAAATTGATCATTCGTGATGAGTCTGTTCACGGAACCTACATCGGATATAAATTCCAACTTGGTTTCAATGAATTGCCTGAAGAAGAGCAAGAAAAACTAAAAGAATGGATGTACGACCTGCTCTACACTCTTTACGAGAATGAAGAAGGTTATACAGAGAGTCTTTATGACGGTGTTGGTTGGACGGAAGAAGTCAAAACCTTCCTTCGCTACAATGCTAACAAAGCACTCATGAACCTGGGACAAGATCCACTCTTCCCAGATTCAGCTGATGATGTCAACCCAATCGTCATGAACGGTATTTCAACAGGAACTTCCAACCACGACTTCTTCTCTCAAGTCGGAAATGGTTACCTTCTTGGTGAAGTTGAAGCCATGCAAGACGATGACTACAACTACGGTTTAGACTAAGTCATCTATTTTATAAGTGATAAAAACATCATAGTTTGTTTAAAACAACCATGATGTTTTTGTTTTTGTTTTCTTTTGTTTTTTAAATTGATTGATTGAATACTTTATGATAAAATAGTAATAGAAATAGAGGTGATAACGATGTTAAAGCAGGAAAAACTAGATAATATTCTAGAAACGGTAAATACAAAGGGAACTATTACTGTAAAAGAAATCATGACTCGCTTGGATGTATCAGATATGACTGCTAGACGCTACTTACAAGAGTTAGCAGACAAGGATCTACTTGTTCGAGTGCACGGGGGAGCTGAAAAAATTCGCACAGGTTCTATTTTAAATAATGAACGTTCCAACATTGAAAAACAAAGCTTACAAATCGCAGAAAAACAAGAAATCAGCCGTTTTGCAGGCCATTTAATTGATGAGGGTGAAACTATTTTTATCGGCCCAGGTACGACCTTAGAATCTTTTGCTCGTGAACTTCCAATTGATAATATTCGTGTTGTAACAAACAGTTTACCAGTCTTTCTCATCTTAAACGAACGAAAACTAACAGATTTGATTTTAATCGGTGGCAACTATCGCTCTATCACTGGAGCCTTTGTGGGAACACTAACCTTGCAAAACTTGGCCAATCTCCAATTTTCTAAAGCCTTCGTTAGCTGTAATGGTATTCAGGACAATGCGATTGCGACCTTTAGTGAAGAGGAAGGTGAATCCCAACGCATCGCCCTCAATAATTCCAATAAAAAATACTTACTAGCTGACAATAGTAAGTTCAATAAATTTGATTTTTATACCTTCTACAATATCTCTGATATTGATACCATCGTTTCAGACTCTAAACTGAGCAAAGAAACGTTTGAACAACTTTCGAAACAAACAAAAATTATTCTTTCTAAACCATAAAACTGAGGATTGATAAAAAATAAAATGCGTCATATCAAGAAAATAAGAATCTTGATATGACGCATTTTTTGATGAAAACTTTTACAAAGAGTTTCCTAGATTATTTATGATTGTTGAAACGGCATAAAATCTGAATCAAAGGAGATATTATCCCATTCTTCAGGATTGATAAAATTTAAAAAGATATTTTTAAATTCTTCCAGCTCATAGTCTGAATGGCAAATCCATTCTTTACCGGTAGAGACATACCATTTCCCAAGTTTTTTCAGCTCCTCATTAGTCAAACAAGGTATTTGAGAACATTTATCAAAATTGATAATATAAACTTTTTCATAAATAGATTGGATAAAATCTTTGAACATCTTTTGCCTCACTAGAATTCTATATCTAATTACTCATTCTACTAGTCTATAATCTGACTTTCCGCTACTTTCTTGTACCAGTGAGCTGATTTCTTAGGATAACGTTCTTGAGTTTCAAAATCTACATAAAAGAGACCGTAGCGTTTTTCATAACCATTTGACCAAGAGAAGACATCCATTAATGACCAAATGAAGTAACCCTTTACATTCGCTCCATCTGCAATAGCATCAGACAAGACTTCCAAGTGTTGTTTCACATAATCAATACGACCATCATCGTAAACAGTGTTATCGACGAACTCATCTTTATAACCAAGTCCATTTTCAGTGATGTAAATCTTCTTGTAGTTAGGATAATCTTTCTTCACACGCATGATTTGGTCATACAAACCTTGAGGGTAGATAATCCAATCCCAATCCGTACGTGGTACATAGTCAGGAGCTACACGACGACCAACACCTTTGATTTGGTATTTAGAGCTTCCTTTTTCACCTTTACCATTATGTATGATTTCAGTTTCTCCATCAAAGGCTTCCATCCAGTCACTCATATAGTAATTGATTCCAAGGAAATCATTCAAGTCTTTTGCAGCTTCTAATACTTCGAAATCTTCTTCACGAAGATCTAAGCTAGCACCATTGACTGATAAAATATGGTTGACACCCTCCATCGTTTCAGCTGAATAGCGACCTAGATAAGTTGCATCCAAGATAAATTTATTGTGAATAATATCTTCCAACTCAGCTGCACGAACATCTGCTGGATTTTTAGGATCTAAAGGATACTTGGTTGGCAGTGCATGAACAACACCAATTTCACCTTTATAACCTTTATCTTTATATAACTTGACTGCACGCGCATGAGAAACCATCATATTGTGGTGCGATTGGAAAACTTTGGCAAGGTCGTACTGAATACCTGGAGGGAATTTACCAACCAAGTATTGACCATCACCAATTGGCCCAATTTCATTAAAGGTTGTCCAATAGTTTACTTCTGGGAATTCTTCAAAACAGAAGGCAGCGTAGTCTACAAAATGTTCAATGTTTTCACGGTTTAAGAAGTCTCCATTTGAGTGGAGAGCTTCTGGTGTGTCAAAGTGATGAAGAGTTACAAAGGGCTCAACGTGACGTTTGTGACACTCTGCAAATAGATTATGATAAAACTCAACACCTTTCTGATTTACTTGACCGTAACCGGTTGGGAAAATACGTGACCAGGCAATAGAAATTCGAATACCATTGACACCATACTCTTCTGCTAGCTTTAGGTCAACTGGATATCGATTGTAAAAGTCACTGGCTGGTTCTGCAGTGTACCAGTAGTTATCTTCAAGATATTTATCCCAAGCTACTGGTCCTTTACCATCAGTATGTGTAGCACCTTCTGCTTGATAAGCAGCTGTTGCGCCACCAAAAATAAAGTCTTTTGGTAATGTTTTTGTCATTTTTTTCACCTATTTCTTGATTTAAAATAAAGTAAAAGTGAGAGGAGAGGAGTCAGTGAGCCACCCTTCTCCATCTCACTTCTTGTACCGAGTCACCAAATTGTGACATGAGGAGGTAAAAACGATATCTTTTTACCGACGAATTAATAAGGCTATTAGGAAATTCGCCATAGCGATTTCCGTAACGA
>CAUVRF010000033.1:0-17644 GCA_963554245.1 uncultured Streptococcus sp. | reverse complement strand
GCGAATTTCCTAATAGCCTTATTAATTCGTCGGTAAAAAGATATCGTTTTTACCTCCTCATGTCACAATTTGGTGACTCGGTACAAGAAGTGAGATGGAGAAGGGTGGCTCACTGACTCCTCTCCTCTCACTTTTACTTTATTTTAAATCAAGAAATAGGTGAAAAAAATGACAAAAACATTACCAAAAGACTTTATTTTTGGTGGCGCAACAGCTGCTTATCAAGCAGAAGGTGCTACACATACTGATGGTAAAGGACCAGTAGCTTGGGATAAATATCTTGAAGATAACTACTGGTACACTGCAGAACCAGCCAGTGACTTTTACAATCGATATCCAGTTGACCTAAAGCTAGCAGAAGAGTATGGTGTCAATGGTATTCGAATTTCTATTGCCTGGTCACGTATTTTCCCAACCGGTTACGGTCAAGTAAATCAGAAAGGTGTTGAGTTTTATCATAATCTATTTGCAGAGTGTCACAAACGTCACGTTGAGCCCTTTGTAACTCTTCATCACTTTGACACACCAGAAGCTCTCCACTCAAATGGAGACTTCTTAAACCGTGAAAACATTGAACATTTTGTAGACTACGCTGCCTTCTGTTTTGAAGAATTCCCAGAAGTAAACTATTGGACAACCTTTAATGAAATTGGGCCAATTGGTGATGGTCAATACTTGGTTGGTAAATTCCCTCCAGGTATTCAGTACGACCTTGCCAAAGTTTTCCAATCGCACCACAATATGATGGTTTCTCATGCGCGTGCAGTCAAGTTATATAAAGATAAAGGTTATAAAGGTGAAATTGGTGTTGTTCATGCACTGCCAACCAAGTATCCTTTAGATCCTAAAAATCCAGCAGATGTTCGTGCAGCTGAGTTGGAAGATATTATTCACAATAAATTTATCTTGGATGCAACTTATCTAGGTCGCTATTCAGCTGAAACGATGGAGGGTGTCAACCATATTTTATCAGTCAATGGTGCTAGCTTAGATCTTCGTGAAGAAGATTTCGAAGTATTAGAAGCTGCAAAAGACTTGAATGATTTCCTTGGAATCAATTACTATATGAGTGACTGGATGGAAGCCTTTGATGGAGAAACTGAAATCATACATAATGGTAAAGGTGAAAAAGGAAGCTCTAAATACCAAATCAAAGGTGTTGGTCGTCGTGTAGCTCCTGACTATGTACCACGTACGGATTGGGATTGGATTATCTACCCTCAAGGTTTGTATGACCAAATCATGCGTGTGAAGAAAGATTATCCTAACTACAAGAAGATTTACATCACTGAAAATGGACTTGGTTATAAAGATGAGTTCGTCGATAACACTGTTTACGATGATGGTCGTATTGATTATGTGAAACAACACTTGGAAGTCTTGTCTGATGCTATTGCAGATGGAGCGAATGTAAAGGGTTACTTCATTTGGTCATTAATGGATGTCTTCTCTTGGTCAAATGGTTATGAAAAACGCTACGGTCTCTTTTATGTAGATTTTGAAACTCAAGAACGTTATCCTAAGAAATCAGCTCACTGGTACAAGAAAGTAGCGGAAAGTCAGATTATAGACTAGTAGAATGAGTAATTAGATATAGAATTCTAGTGAGGCAAAAGATGTTCAAAGATTTTATCCAATCTATTTATGAAAAAGTTTATATTATCAATTTTGATAAATGTTCTCAAATACCTTGTTTGACTAATGAGGAGCTGAAAAAACTTGGGAAATGGTATGTCTCTACCGGTAAAGAATGGATTTGCCATTCAGACTATGAGCTGGAAGAATTTAAAAATATCTTTTTAAATTTTATCAATCCTGAAGAATGGGATAATATCTCCTTTGATTCAGATTTTATGCCGTTTCAACAATCATAAATAATCTAGGAAACTCTTTGTAAAAGTTTTCATCAAAAAATGCGTCATATCAAGATTCTTATTTTCTTGATATGACGCATTTTATTTTTTATCAATCCTCAGTTTTATGGTTTAGAAAGAATAATTTTTGTTTGTTTCGAAAGTTGTTCAAACGTTTCTTTGCTCAGTTTAGAGTCTGAAACGATGGTATCAATATCAGAGATATTGTAGAAGGTATAAAAATCAAATTTATTGAACTTACTATTGTCAGCTAGTAAGTATTTTTTATTGGAATTATTGAGGGCGATGCGTTGGGATTCACCTTCCTCTTCACTAAAGGTCGCAATCGCATTGTCCTGAATACCATTACAGCTAACGAAGGCTTTAGAAAATTGGAGATTGGCCAAGTTTTGCAAGGTTAGTGTTCCCACAAAGGCTCCAGTGATAGAGCGATAGTTGCCACCGATTAAAATCAAATCTGTTAGTTTTCGTTCGTTTAAGATGAGAAAGACTGGTAAACTGTTTGTTACAACACGAATATTATCAATTGGAAGTTCACGAGCAAAAGATTCTAAGGTCGTACCTGGGCCGATAAAAATAGTTTCACCCTCATCAATTAAATGGCCTGCAAAACGGCTGATTTCTTGTTTTTCTGCGATTTGTAAGCTTTGTTTTTCAATGTTGGAACGTTCATTATTTAAAATAGAACCTGTGCGAATTTTTTCAGCTCCCCCGTGCACTCGAACAAGTAGATCCTTGTCTGCTAACTCTTGTAAGTAGCGTCTAGCAGTCATATCTGATACATCCAAGCGAGTCATGATTTCTTTTACAGTAATAGTTCCCTTTGTATTTACCGTTTCTAGAATATTATCTAGTTTTTCCTGCTTTAACATCGTTATCACCTCTATTTCTATTACTATTTTATCATAAAGTATTCAATCAATCAATTTAAAAAACAAAAGAAAACAAAAACAAAAACATCATGGTTGTTTTAAACAAACTATGATGTTTTTATCACTTATAAAATAGATGACTTAGTCTAAACCGTAGTTGTAGTCATCGTCTTGCATGGCTTCAACTTCACCAAGAAGGTAACCATTTCCGACTTGAGAGAAGAAGTCGTGGTTGGAAGTTCCTGTTGAAATACCGTTCATGACGATTGGGTTGACATCATCAGCTGAATCTGGGAAGAGTGGATCTTGTCCCAGGTTCATGAGTGCTTTGTTAGCATTGTAGCGAAGGAAGGTTTTGACTTCTTCCGTCCAACCAACACCGTCATAAAGACTCTCTGTATAACCTTCTTCATTCTCGTAAAGAGTGTAGAGCAGGTCGTACATCCATTCTTTTAGTTTTTCTTGCTCTTCTTCAGGCAATTCATTGAAACCAAGTTGGAATTTATATCCGATGTAGGTTCCGTGAACAGACTCATCACGAATGATCAATTTGATAATTTCAGCGACGTTGGCCAGTTTGTTGTTACCGAGATAGTAGAGGGGCGTAAAGAAACCAGAGTAGAAGAGGAAGGTTTCAAGGAAAACGCTGGCAACTTTCTTTTCAAGTGGGCTACCGTTTAGGTAGATTTCGTTGACAATCTCAGCCTTCTTTTGTAGGTAAGGATTGGTATTGGTCCATTCGAAAATTTCTTCAATCTCAGCCTTAGTATTCAAGGTAGAAAAGATTGATGAGTAAGATTTTGCGTGGACAGATTCCATAAATTGGATGTTATTGAAAACAGCTTCCTCATGGGGTGTACGGATGTCTGCGCGAAGGGCTTGAACCCCAGTTTCAGATTGCATAGTATCGAGAAGGGTTAAACCACCAAAGACTTTTCCAACCAAGTCTTTTTCTACATTTGATAGCTTTCTCCAGTCATCCAAGTCATTTGACAAAGGAATACGTGTATCAAGCCAGAATTGCTCCGTCAATTTTTCCCAAGTTGATTTGTCGATGACATCTTCGATGGCATTCCAGTTAATGGCTTTGTAGTAAGTTTCCATTTGAAATCTCTTTCTGTGTTTAGTATTGCGAACTCACAATTACTTCTATTTTATCATAATTCTAGAGGAGTATCGCACAAAAAGTCGGAAGCCCGACTTTTTGTTATTTCATAGTATAGATGCTTATTCTAGTTTAGCAGGGTGAATGAATCACTTATTTGAGAAAATGTAGTTTCCTCCAACAAAGATTAAATCACACAGCTTTCACATTGGTTAGCACCGACTTCTCCACCATCATCTGTAAAGGTACGGACGTAGTAGATAGACTTGATACCCTTGTTAAAGGCATAGTTACGAAGGATAGACAAGTCACGTGTCGTTTGTTTATTTTCCTTCTTCCATTCGTAAAGACCTTTTGGAATGTCACTACGCATGAAGAGTGTGAGTGAAAGTCCTTGGTCCACGTGCTCAGTTGCAGCAGCATAGACATCAATCACTTTACGCATATCCATGTCGTAAGCAGAAGTGTAGTAAGGAATGGTTTCTGTTGACAAGCCAGCAGCAGGATAGTAGATTTTACCGATTTTCTTTTCTTGTCGTTCTTCGATACGTTGCGTAATCGGGTGGATAGAAGCAGAAACGTCATTGATGTAGCTGATAGAACCATTTGGCGCTACAGCAAGGCGGTTTTGGTGGTAAAGTCCATCTGCTTGAACCTTGTCGCGAAGTTCAGCCCAGTCAGCAGCACTTGGGATAAAGACATCTTTGAAGAGTTCTTTAACACGGTCTGATTTTGGAACAAATTCGCCAGTCACATACTTGTCAAAGTAGCTTCCGTTAGCATAGTCTGATTTTTCAAAGTTATGGAAGGTAATACCACGTTCACGCGCGATATTGTTTGACTCAACTAAAGTCCAGTAGTTCATAAGCATAAAGTAGATGCTAGTAAACTCAACAGACTCAGGTGACCCATATTCAATCAATTGTTGGGCAAGGTAGCTGTGAAGTCCCATGGCACCAAGACCAAAGGTATGAGCTTGGCTATTTCCGTGGTCGATGGTAGGAACAGCTACAATGTGCGAACTATCTGTAACGAAAGTAAGGGCACGAACCATAGCACGGATAGAACGACCAAAATCAGGTGAAGTCATCATGTTAACCACGTTGGTTGAACCAAGGTTACATGAAACGTCCGTTCCCATTTGAAGGAATTCTTGAGCATCGTTGATCAAGCTTGGTTCTTGGACTTGAAGAATCTCAGAACACAAGTTACTCATAATGATTTTTCCATCAACGGGATTTGCACGGTTAGCCGTGTCGATGTTGACTACATAAGGGTAGCCAGATTCTTGTTGCAATTTAGAGATTTCAGTTTCCAAATCACGCGCCTTGATTTTTGTCTTGCGGATATTTGGATTTGCGACTAGCTCATCGTATTTTTCAGTGATGTCGATGTAGTTAAATGGCACACCGTATTCAAACTCTACTGAGTAAGGGCTGAAGAGGTACATTTCTTCATTTTTACGAGCTAATTCGTAGAATTTATCGGGCACCACGACACCAAGTGAAAGGGTCTTGACACGAACTTTTTCATCGGCGTTTTCTTTCTTAGTTGAAAGGAAGGCGATAATATCTGGGTGGAAGACGTTGAGGTAGACAACACCAGCACCTTGACGTTGACCCAATTGATTAGAGTAAGAGAAGCTATCTTCGAAAAGTTTCATAACTGGAACGACGCCAGAAGCAGCTCCTTCATAGCCTTTAATAGGTGCGCCAGCTTCACGAAGGTTGCTGAGGGTAATTCCCACACCACCACCAATACGTGAAAGTTGAAGAGCTGAGTTGATAGAACGTCCGATAGAGTTCATATCATCAGTTACTTGGATCAGGAAACATGATACCAATTCACCACGACGAGCACGTCCAGCATTCAAGAAGGAAGGAGTAGCAGGTTGGTAGCGTTGGTGGATGATTTCATTGGCAATATCGATGGCAACAGCTTCATTGCCATCGGCGAAATAAAGGGCGTTAAAGAAGACACGGTCTTCCATGCTTTCAAGATAATATTCACCGTCATTAGTCTTTAAGGCATATTGATTGTAAAACTTATAGGCAGCCATGAAAGACTTGAATTGGAAGTTTTGTTCTTTAATAAATTGAGCTAATTCTTCCAAAAATTCTGGACGGTATTTCTTGATAAAGGCTGTTTCGATGTAGTTGTGTTCAATGAGGTAGTTGATTTTATCTTTGATTGAATCAAAAACCATAGTATTTGGAACTACATTTTCTTTAAAGAAGGCATCCAATGCTTCCTTATCTTTATGAAGCATGATTTGTCCATTGACAGGACGGTTGATTTCGTTATTGAGACGGAAGTAAGTTACGTCCTCAAGATGTTTTAATCCCATAAAATTTCCTTTATCTAATTACAAAAGAAAGGCCTCTAAGTTAGCCCTAGAAGCAAGTTTCTTCTGGATGATGTACTAAGATTATGCTAATTGTTTCAGTTTTCCTGGTTGGAAACCTGAAAAGACTTCAGTTGGTGTTTGGATAACAGGAGCTGCGCTGAAACCGAGCTCTTTAACTTGATCGATGTACTCAGGTTGCTCATCAAGATTGATTTCACGATAAGCGACATTATTACTGTCCAAGAAACGTTTGGTCATTTTACATTGGACACAGTTGTTTTTAGAATAAACGGTTACCATTGTGTAACTCCTCTTTCAAAATAGATTACTTTCTTAGTATATCAGAAAATAAATTTTTGTCAATGATTTAAAACTAAATATAGTGGTCTGTTTTTCTGCTCAAGCCCACAAAACACAATATGTAGTGTTTGATTTATAAAAAGATGATAATTATCCTATAAGTTGTTTTTTGAAAAACTATATCCTGTGTTTTGTTATCTAAAATAGAAGATTTTCAGCAAGTTATCTGAAAGGAAATCGAATAAATCCCATAAAATGCTTGAAAAAAATCCTAGAAGATGATATAATACCAAATTGTAAGGGTTATCACATATAACTCAAAAAAGAAAGAACAAAAGGAGAGTCAAACTATGGCTTCTAAAGATTTCCACGTAGTGGCAGAAACAGGTATTCACGCGCGTCCAGCAACATTGTTGGTTCAAACAGCTAGCAAATTTGCTTCAGATATCACTCTTGAGTACAAAGGTAAATCAGTAAACCTTAAATCAATCATGGGTGTTATGAGTCTTGGTGTTGGCCAAGGTGCTGATGTAACTATCTCAGCTGAAGGTGCAGATGCAGATGACGCTATCGCTGCAATCTCAGAAACAATGGAAAAAGAAGGATTGGCATAAGGAAAATGACAGAAATGCTTAAAGGAATTGCAGCATCTGATGGTGTTGCTGTTGCAAAAGCATATCTACTCGTTCAACCGGATTTGTCATTCGAGACTGTTTCAGTCGAAGATACAAACGCAGAAGAGGCTCGTTTGGATGTAGCTCTTGAAGCTTCTCAAAACGAGCTTTCTCTTATCCGTGAGAAAGCTGTAGGTACGCTTGGTGAAGAAGCTGCTCAAGTTTTTGACGCTCATTTGATGGTTCTTGCTGACCCAGAATTGATTGGTCAGATTAAAGAAACAATCCGTGCTAAGAAAGTCAATGCAGAAGCAGGTCTTAAAGAAGTGACTGACATGTTCATCACTATCTTTGAAGGCATGGAAGACAACCCATATATGCAAGAACGTGCAGCGGATATCCGCGACGTGACAAAACGTGTATTGGCAAATCTTCTTGGTAAGAAATTGCCAAATCCAGCTTCTATCAATGAAGAAGTAATCGTGATTGCACATGACTTGACACCATCTGATACAGCTCAATTGGACAAAAATTTTGTAAAAGCTTTTGTAACAAATATCGGTGGACGTACAAGCCACTCAGCTATCATGGCGCGTACACTTGAAATTGCAGCTGTATTGGGAACAAATAACATCACTGAAGTAGTGAAAGACGGTGATATCCTTGCTGTTAACGGAATTACTGGTGAAGTGATTATCAACCCAACAGATGAACAAGCGGCAGAATTTAAAACAGCTGGTGAAGCTTATGCTAAACAAAAAGCTGAATGGGCACTTTTGAAAGATGCTCAAACAGTAACTGCTGACGGTAAACACTTCGAGTTGGCTGCTAACATCGGTACTCCAAAAGACGTTGAAGGTGTTAACAACAACGGTGCAGAAGCTGTTGGACTTTACCGTACAGAGTTCTTGTACATGGATTCTCAAGATTTCCCAACTGAAGATGAGCAGTATGAAGCATACAAGGCTGTTCTTGAGGGAATGAATGGTAAACCAGTGGTTGTTCGTACAATGGATATCGGTGGAGATAAGGAACTTCCTTACTTCGATATGCCACACGAAATGAACCCATTCCTTGGATTCCGTGCCCTTCGTATCTCTATTTCTGAAACTGGAGATGCAATGTTCCGTACACAAATCCGTGCCCTTCTTCGTGCTTCTGTTCATGGTCAATTGCGTATCATGTTCCCAATGGTTGCCCTCTTGAAAGAATTCCGTGCAGCTAAAGCAGTTTATGAAGAAGAAAAAGCAAACCTTCTTTCTGAAGGAGTTGCAGTTGCGGATGACATCCAAGTTGGTATCATGATTGAAATCCCTGCAGCAGCAATGCTTGCAGACCAATTTGCAAAAGAAGTAGACTTCATGTCAATTGGAACAAACGACTTGATCCAATACTCAATGGCAGCAGACCGTATGAACGAGCAAGTTTCATACCTTTACCAACCATATAACCCATCAATCCTTCGCTTGATCAACAACGTTATCAAGGCAGCTCACGCTGAAGGTAAATGGGCTGGTATGTGTGGTGAGATGGCTGGTGACCAAAAAGCTGTTCCACTTCTTGTCGGAATGGGCTTGGATGAGTTCTCTATGTCAGCAACATCTGTCCTTCGTACACGTAGCTTGATGAAGAAATTGGATACAGCTAAGATGGAAGAGTACGCAAACCGTGCCCTTACAGAGTGTTCAACAATGGAAGAAGTTCTTGAACTTCAAAAAGAATACGTTAACTTTGATTAATCGAAAAGTCCTTGCAACTAAGTTGCAAGGTTTTTTTATAGTTTAAAATCATAAAATCTATTAACTAGTTCATAAAATGCTTGACAATAAAAAAAATCGGAGTAGAATATTAACTAGTTAAATAACTAGTTAAGGAGTTTTTATGAAGAAACAAAATTTGTTTTTAGTGTTGTTAAGTGTCTTTCTTTTGTGTTTAGCTGCTTGTGGTCAAAAGGAAAGCCAGTCAGGTAAAGGTATGAAAATTGTGACCAGTTTTTATCCTATCTATGCCATGGTCAAGGAAGTATCTGGTGACTTGAATGATGTTCGAATGATTCAGTCAAGTAGCGGAATTCACTCCTTTGAACCTTCAGCAAATGATATCGCAGCCATCTATGATGCAGATGTATTTGTCTACCATTCACATACACTTGAATCTTGGGCAGGAAGTCTGGATCCCAATCTTAAAAAATCCAAAGTTAAGGTTTTAGAGGCTTCAGAAGGAATGACCTTGGACCGAGTCCCTGGTCTAGAAGATGTGGAAGCAGGTGAGGGAGTTGATGAAAAAACGCTCTATGACCCTCACACTTGGCTAGATCCTGACAAAGCTGGAGAAGAAGCCCAAATTATAGCTGATAAACTTTCAGAGGTTGATAGTGAACACAAAGAAACTTACCAGAAAAATGCGCAAGCCTTTATCAAAAAAGCTCAAGAATTGACTAAGAAATTCCAGCCTAAATTTGAAAAAGCGACTCAGAAAACCTTTGTAACACAACATACAGCCTTTTCTTATCTAGCGAAGAGGTTTGGACTCAATCAACTTGGAATCGCAGGTATCTCTCCAGAACAAGAACCAAGTCCAAGACAACTAACAGAAATTCAGGAATTTGTTAAAACCTATAAGGTTAAAACGATTTTTACAGAAAGTAACGCTTCTTCAAAAGTAGCTGAAACTCTTGTCAAATCAACAGGTGTGGGTCTAAAAACTCTGAATCCTTTAGAGGCAGACCCACAAAATGACAAGACTTATCTAGAAAACCTAGAAGACAATATGAGTATTTTAGGAGAAGAATTGAAATGAGGAGATTATGAAAATCAATAAAAAATATCTAGCTGGGTCAGCAGCTGCACTTGTTTTAAGTGTCTGTGCTTATGAACTAGGTTTGCATCAAGCTCAAACTGTAAAAGAAAATAACCGTGTTTCATACATTGATGGTAAACAACCAAGTCAAAAGGCAGAAAATTTGACACCTGATGAAGTCAGTAAAAAAGAAGGTATAAATGCCGAGCAAATCGTTATCAAGATTACGGATCAAGGTTATGTGACTTCTCATGGAGACCATTATCATTACTATAATGGCAAGGTTCCTTATGATGCTATCATTAGTGAAGAACTGCTGATGAAAGATCCAAATTATCAGTTGAAGGATTCAGACATTGTCAATGAAATTAAGGGTGGTTATGTGATTAAGGTAGACGGGAAATACTATGTTTACCTGAAAGATGCAGCTCATGCGGATAATATTCGAACAAAAGAAGAAATCACTCGTCAGAAGCAGGAACACGGTAGTAATCACGGAGGTGGTTCTAGCGATAAAGCGGTAGTCGCTGCTAGAGCTCAAGGCCGCTATACAACGGATGATGGTTATATCTTTAATGCCTCTGATATCATTGAGGACACGGGTGATGCCTATATCGTTCCTCATGGCAATCATTTCCACTATATTCCTAAGAGTGACTTGTCTGCCAGTGAATTAGCTGCAGCTCGAGCCTTCTTATCTGGAAAAGGTAATCAACCAAGCTCAGTTGGATATCGTCCTTCAACAAATTCTTCTAGCAGTAGCGCATCAGAGGCATCGAATAATAGTTCATATGGACAAACGAATCAAAGCAATGTTGAGGTAAATACCAGAAGATGGACTCCAACTGTTAGCTCACAAGTGGATAATAGCTATCAAGCTAGTCCGAGTGAAGACGTATCCAGTCTCTTGAAACAGCTTTATGCCTTGCCGCTTAGCCAACGACATGTGGAATCAGATGGGCTTGTCTTTGATCCAGCGCAGATTACAAGAAAAACTGCAAATGGTGTTGCAGTGCCACACGGAGATCATTATCACTTTATCCCTTATTCTCAAATGTCTGATTTAGAGCAGAAGATTGCGAGAATGATTTCTGAAAATTATCAAGGAAATCATACTACTGCAGGTGGCAAAGAATTAAAACCAATTCCGAATCCAAGTCTTCCAAATTTAATTCCATCTCCTGTTTTGCCAGCTCTTAGCTTAAAACCTTTGAAACCTATTGTAAAACCGGCTCCTACTCCAAATCCTAAAATAGACTCAAATTCTGCTTTGGTTAGTCAGCTGGTACGAAAAGTTGGAGAAGGATATGTTTTCGAAGAAAAAGGAATCTCACGCTATGTTTTTGCGAAAGATTTACCATCTGAAACTGTTAAAAATCTTGAAAGCAAGTTATCAAAACAAGAGAGTGTATCACACGCTTTAACTGCTAAAAAAGAAAAAGTTGCTCCTCGTGACCAAGAATTTTATGATAAAGCATATAATCTGTTGGCTGAGGCTCATAAAGCCTTGTCTGAAAATAAAGGTCGCGTTTCTGATTTCCAAGCCTTAGACAAATTAGCAGAACGCTTGAATGATGAATCTTCTAATAAAGGAAAATTGGTAGATGATTTATTGGCATTCCTAGCACCAATTACTCATCCAGAGCGACTTGGCAAACCAAATTCTCAGATTGAGTATACCGAAAATGAAGTCCGCATTGCTCAATTAGCTGATAAGTATACAACTTCAGATGGTTACATTTTTGACGAACATGATATTATCAGTGATGAAGGAGATGCCTATGTAACGCCTCATATGGGACATAGTCACTGGATTGGAAAAGACAGCCTTTCTGATAAGGAAAAAGCTGCAGCTCAATCTTATACTAAAGAAAAAGGCATCCTACCTCCGTCAGCAGACGCAGATGCTCAAGCAAATCCAACTGGAGATAGTGCAGCGGCTATTTACAATCGTGTGAAAGGTGAGAAACGAATTCCACTCGTTCGACTTCCATACATGGTTGAGCATACAGTAGAAGTTAAAAATGGTAATTTAATCATTCCTCATAAGGATCATTACCATAACATTAAATTTGCTTGGTTTGATGATCACTCATACAAAGCTCCAAATGGTTATACTCTGGAAGACTTATTTGCGACGATTAAGTACTATGTTGAACATCCTGATGAACGTCCACATTCTAATGACGGATGGGGAAATACCAGCGACCATGTCTTAGGTAAGAAAAACCACAGTGAAGATCCCAAAAAGAACTTCAAAGCGGATGAAGAACCAGTAGAGGAAACACCTGCTGAGCCAGAAGTTCCTCAAGTAGAGACTGAAAAAGTAGAAGCCAAGCTCAAAGAAGCAGAAGCTTTGCTTGCGAAAGTAACGGATGCTAGTCTGAAAGGAAATGCGACAGAAACCCTAGCTGGTTTACGAAATAATTTGAGCCTGCAAACCATGGATAATAATGGTATCATGGTAGAAGCAGAAAAATTACTTGCGTTGTTAAAAGGTAGTAATCCTTCACCTGTAAATAAGGAAAAAACAAACTAATGAAAAATGGGAGTCTCGATAAAGGGACTTTCATTTTTATTATGTATATACGAAAAATTCTTGACAAGCAGTACTAAAAGGAGTAAACTATTAACTAGTTAATTAACTGGTTTATTGTTTTATAGTGAATCAAATAGAGTTAAGAAAAGAGGAAAGAATGAAAATCAATAAAAAATATCTAGCTGGGTCAGCAGCTGCACTTGTTTTAAGTGTCTGTGCTTATGAACTAGGTTTGCATCAAGCTCAAACTGTAAAAGAAAATAACCGTGTTTCATACATTGATGGTAAACAACCAAGTCAAAAGGCAGAAAATTTGACACCTGATGAAGTCAGTAAAAAAGAAGGTATAAATGCCGAGCAAATCGTTATCAAGATTACGGATCAAGGTTATGTGACTTCTCATGGAGACCATTATCATTACTATAATGGCAAGGTTCCTTATGATGCTATCATTAGTGAAGAACTGCTGATGAAAGATCCAAATTATCAGTTGAAGGATTCAGACATTGTCAATGAAATTAAGGGTGGTTATGTGATTAAGGTAGACGGGAAATACTATGTTTACCTGAAAGATGCAGCTCATGCGGATAATATTCGAACAAAAGAAGAAATCACTCGTCAGAAGCAGGAACACGGTAGTAATCACGGAGGTGGTTCTAGCGATAAAGCGGTAGTCGCTGCTAGAGCTCAAGGCCGCTATACAACGGATGATGGTTATATCTTTAATGCCTCTGATATCATTGAGGACACGGGTGATGCCTATATCGTTCCTCATGGCAATCATTTCCACTATATTCCTAAGAGTGACTTGTCTGCCAGTGAATTAGCTGCAGCTCGAGCCTTCTTATCTGGAAAAGGTAATCAACCAAGCTCAGTTGGATATCGTCCTTCAACAAATTCTTCTAGCAGTAGCGCATCAGAGGCATCGAATAATAGTTCATATGGACAAACGAATCAAAGCAATGTTGAGGTAAATACCAGAAGATGGACTCCAACTGTTAGCTCACAAGTGGATAATAGCTATCAAGCTAGTCCGAGTGAAGACGTATCCAGTCTCTTGAAACAGCTTTATGCCTTGCCGCTTAGCCAACGACATGTGGAATCAGATGGGCTTGTCTTTGATCCAGCGCAGATTACAAGAAAAACTGCAAATGGTGTTGCAGTGCCACACGGAGATCATTATCACTTTATCCCTTATTCTCAAATGTCTGATTTAGAGCAGAAGATTGCGAGAATGATTTCTGAAAATTATCAAGGGAATCATACTACTGCAGGTGGTAAAGAATTAAAACCAATTCCGACTCCAAGCCTTCCAAATCCAACTCCGACTCCAATCCCTGCTCCAGAGCCTACCCCAATACCAAGTCCACAACCTGTACCAAATCCTCAACCAACTCCAAGCAATCCAATTGATGGAAAATTGGTAAAACAGGTGATTCGAAAGGTGGTTGATGGTTATGTCTTCGAAGAGAATGGAATTTCGCGTTATATTTCTGCCAAGGAACTTTCAGCAGAAACTGTTGCAGCCATTGATGATAAACTTGCTAAACAAGAAAGTTTGTCTCATGAGTTAGGAGCTAAGAAAACCAATCTTGCATCTGGTGATCAAAAATTTTACAACAAAGTTTATGATTTACTAGCAACAGTTCATCAAGATTTGGTTTCCAATAAAGGGCGCCAAGCTGATTTTGACGCTTTGGATAGACTATTGGAACGTCTCAACGATGAGTCAAGTGATAAAGTCAAGTTAGTTGATGATATCCTTGCTTTTCTAGCGCCGATTCGTCATCCAGAACGTTTAGGAAAACCAAATGCACAAATAGCTTACACAGATGATGAGATTCAAGTAGCCAAGTTGGCAGGCAAGTATACAACAGAAGATGGCTATATCTTTGATCCTCGTGATATCACCAGTGATGAGGGGGATGCCTATGTAACTCCGCATATGAGCCACAGTCATTGGATTAAGAAAGAAAGTTTGTCTGAAGCTGAAAGAGCAGCAGGTCAAGCTTATGCTAAAGAGAAAGGTTTGACGCCTCCTTCAACAAATCATCAAAGTTCAGGAAATACTGAGGCTAAGGGAGCAGAAGCGATTTACAATAGAGTAAAAGCAGCTAAGAAGGTACCACTTGACCGTATGCCTTACAATCTCCAACATACTGTGGAAGTTAAAAATGGAAGTTTGATTATACCTCATTATGACCATTACCATAACATCAAATTTGAGTGGTTTGACGAAGGACTTTATGAGGCACCTAAGGGGTATACTTTAGAAGAGCTATTTGAAACTGTGAAGTATTATGTCGAACATCCAAACGAACGTCCGCATTCAGATAGTGGTTGGGGCAATGCGAGCGACCATGTTCAAAGAAACCACAATAGTCAAGCTACTAACAATCAAACAGAGAAACCAACAGAGGAGAAAACTCAGACAGAAAAAATTGAGGAGGAAAAACCTCGCGAAGAAAAACCGAAAAATGAGAAAGCACAATCTCCAAAACCAAAAGAACCAGAGGAATCAGAAGAAGAATCACCATCGGAACCAGAGGAACATCAGGTTGAAACTGAAAAGGTTGAAGAAAAACTGAGAGAGGCGGAAGAGTTACTTAAAAAGATTAAGGATCCAATTCTTAAGTCCAATGCCAACGAAACTCTTACAGGATTAAAAAATAATCTGTTATTTGGTTCTCAGGACAACAATACTATTATGGCAGAAGCTGAAAAGCTATTAGTCTTGTTAAAGGAGAGTAAGTAACTATACAACTATTATAGAAGATAAAAAGGGAGCAGAATATGGATTCTGTTCTCTTTTTTATGAAATTGTGTAAAAATTCTTGACATATTTTCTAAATAAAGATAAACTATTTACTAGTTAATTAAATGGTTAAACACTAGTTAAGGAGTTATAGTGAAAAAGAGGACGATTTTAGTTTTGATGACCAGTGTATTGGCTCTGGTATTAGCTGCTTGTGGTCAAAAGGAAAGCCAGTCAGGTAAAGGGATGAAAATTGTGACCAGTTTTTACCCTATCTATGCCATGGTCAAGGAAGTATCTGGTGACTTGAATGATGTTCGAATGATTCAGTCAAGTAGCGGAATTCACTCCTTTGAACCTTCAGCAAATGATATCGCAGCCATCTATGATGCAGATGTCTTTGTTTACCATTCTCATACACTTGAATCTTGGGCAGGAAGTTTAGATCCCAATCTAAAAAAATCTAAAGTTAAGGTTTTAGAGGCTTCAGAGGGAATGACTTTAGACCGCGTCCCAGGGCTAGAAGATGTGGAAGCAGGGGATGGAGTTGATGAAAAAACGCTCTATGACCCTCATACTTGGCTAGATCCTGAAAAAGCTGGAGAAGAAGCTCAAATTATCGCTGATAAACTGTCAGAGGTTGATAGTGAACATAAAGAAACTTATCAAAAAAATGCGCAAGCCTTTATCAAAAAAGCTCAAGAATTGACTAAGAAATTTCAACCTAAATTTGAAAAAGCGAGTCAGAAAACATTTGTAACCCAGCATACAGCCTTTTCTTATCTAGCGAAGAGGTTTGGACTCAATCAACTTGGAATCGCAGGTATCTCTCCAGAACAAGAACCAAGTCCAAGACAACTAACAGAAATTCAGGAATTTGTTAAAACCTATAAGGTTAAAACGATTTTTACAGAAAGTAACGCTTCTTCAAAAGTAGCTGAAACTCTTGTCAAATCAACAGGTGTGGGTCTAAAAACTCTGAATCCTTTAGAGGCAGACCCACAAAATGACAAGACTTATTTAGAAAATCTTGAAGAAAATATGAGTATTTTAGCAGAAGAATTGAAATGAGGAGATTATGAAAATAAATAAGAAGAAACTTGCTGCTGGTGCAGCTGTCGTCCTTTCTTTAAGTCTGTGTATTTATGCATTGAATCAACATCAGACAGGAGAGAATAAAGATACGAATCGTGTATCTTATGTCGATGGGAAACAAGACACTCAAAAAACAGAGACACAAACACCAGATCAAGTCAGCAAAAAAGAAGATATCCAGGCTGAACAGATTGTTGTGAAAATCACTGATCAAGGTTATGTGACTTCACACGGTGATCATTTCCATTATTATAATGGGAAAGTTCCTTTTGATGCGATTTTCAGTGAAGAACTTTTGATGAAAGATGCCAATTATCAACTTAAAGACGCTGATGTTGTTAACGAAATCAAAGGTGGTTACATTATCAAGGTGGATGGTAAGTATTATGTTTACCTTAAGGATGTGGCACATGCGGATAACGTTCGTTCGAAGGACGAAATTGAACGCCAAAAACAAGGTCATACTCACGATGCACCAACATCTAATAGTGCAGTGGCGCTTGCTCAATCTCAAGGTCGCTATACTACTGATGATGGCTACATCTTTAATGCATCTGATATTATAGAGGATACTGGTGATGCTTATATCGTCCCTCACGGAGGACATTACCACTACATTCCAAAGAGTTCCTTGTCTGCTAGTGAATTGGCTGCAGCACAAGCTTACCTCTCTGGAACTAGAAATCAGCCTAGTGTGACTGACTATCGTCCAAGTACAAATGGGACTGGTCAAACTCCCAAGCCTATTCAACAGGCTGAAATACCAAGTAATAAATCCGAGAGTCTTCAAAGTCTATTACAGCAGCTTTATGCTCTTCCAAGTACTCAACGATATACTGAATCGGATGGTTTGACTTTTGACCCTGCTAAGATTTCAAGCAGAACACCAAGTGGTGTAGCGATTCCTCATGGAAATCACTATCATTTCATTCCATATACAAAGCTTTCTGCATTAGAAGAAAAGATTGCGAGAATGATTCCTCTAACTAGTGACAGTGAGAAACCAACACCATTGGAGAATCCAAGCAAACCAGCAGAAAAACCTACTCAGCAAAACCATCATCATGAGCAAGACGGTGACCATGGAAGTCAGGCACCTAAGCATGACGAACATAAACATGACGCTCATCATGATGAAGACCATGATCATGGTTTTGATGCCAATCGTGTCATCAGTGAGGATGATCAAGGCTTTGTCATGTCACACGGTGATCATAATCATTACTTCTTTAAGAAAGATTTGACAGCAGAGCAAATTAAGTCGGCTCAAGATCATTTAAGAGGTAAGACGCCAGTAACACCAAGTCCAGCACATGATGATGAACACGATAAAGATAATCATGG
>CAUVRF010000032.1:0-17965 GCA_963554245.1 uncultured Streptococcus sp. | reverse complement strand
TTAAGAAATATCTTACAGAAAGCCTACAACAGTGGGCTTTTTGCTTTGTCTTAAAAACTATAGAACACTTCTTAACTGAGAAGGAGGATAAAAAAATTCCCTGCAAAATGAAATTGCAAGGAACTTTTGTTAATGGTGATGGGCAAGCCAGGCGGAATACTTTTTCCCAAGCCAGAGAGCAAAGAGGAGATTGATGACGACGATGCCTGAAGCGACCAGTGAAAATAGGAAAAATTCGCTAGTCGAAACTCGCCATAAATGTACAATGTCTGTAATCAAATAAGCACTGATAGGAAAACAAAGGATAGAAGTGATGAGAGCAGGAATATATTTGCGAAGAAGAATTGATTGTCCAATGTGGAGCAAGAGATGGAGCGCAAAGGCCACAAATCCTCCTAGCCAAACTAATTCGAGCGCTCTAGATTGACTAAAATACGCTAATAAAGTGATGGTTAAGACAATGAGAAACTCCTCAAAAACAGCAAGAGCAAATCCCTCTGTTGTAATTCCTTTGTGGATTTTAAGAATAGCTGGAGCCTTTTGAGCCAGCAAGGTTTCGTTGAGATGAATCCAAGGGACAAGACCGATAATTTCTTCCATATCGTGAAAGATAAAGAGTAGCGGGAACATCCAAAGATAAAATGCCATAAATCTCTCCTGAAAAGTTATAGATTGCTAACCAATAAAGCAAAAAACGCCCAGTAAGGCGTTTTGAGTTAGGTGTGCTTATTTAACTTCTGTAAGGGTTAAATAATTGACCTGTAACCCTTGCCACATCAAGGAGTACAGGCTTTTGAAGTAAAAAGGTAGTGATAAAGGTAGTGATTGTATTAATCCGTGAGTTCTTGTAGTTTATCCAGAAAAATATCAACTGCTTCGAATTTTTTCTTTGGTGCTAGTTCAGCATATGTATCCATAGTTGTGGTAATAGACTTATGTCCCATCCTATGTTGTAGCTCTTTCCAGTTAGTTCCGGCATTGAGCATCATAGATGCATGTGTATGTCGGAATAGGTGAAACCCATAATCTGGTAGTCCTAATTCGATCAGTCGTTTTTTTAGAGTTGCACGCTCATTTCTATCACACATATAATTTCCATAAATCGTCGGAAATATCAATTTGGATCTTGGTAAATGATGTTCTTCAAAGTAGAGACTCATTTCTTGATGAAATTCTCTTAGTCCTTCTAAAGTTGATATAGGAACAGCAACTCTACGATTACCGGCATCAGTTTTAGGAGAATTCTTACAAATGATCCCTCCTTTTTGGTTCAATTTTTTATTAGCACTTTTCCACATTAAAGTTTTATTGACAATGATTTCATTAGTTTCAAAATCAAGATCAGTAATTTCTAAAGCTAATAGTTCATTGATTCGTAGTGCTGAAGCCAGTAATGTATTACAAATGATTTTAAACCGCCGATTTGCTCTCGTGTTTGGTAGTGTGTCAAGGTAAGTTAACCAAAGTTTTAAATCCTCATCATGAAGGACCATGATACGTTCTTTAATAGCTTTGGGTTTTGGTGGTATCTTGATTGTCTTTGCAGGATTGTTTTTTAAACCGCAATTTGTTATTCCAAAATCAAAAATATCACTCATTTTATGTGCCATTGCACCAAAATCTTTTGCACTGCCTTTCGGGGCACGTTTTTTCCCAGATTCAATTGCTTGTTTGGCTTTTTTGGCTAATTGATTTAGCCATAATTGGATATCTGATGCTTCGATCTGCTCTGGTCTATAATCGCCAAATTGTGGAATGATGTAAGTATCTAAGTACCCTCGAACGCGATTTATTGTATTTTGCGAAGATACCCAAGTTTTAAAATGGCTGAACCAAATTTCAGCTAAACTTTCAAAATTACCGATTTGGATAGTTTCTTTAGTAGTTGACCCAGATTTTTCAAATTGAATTTTGGATTCAATAATTTTTCTATCTAGAGCTTTTAATGTTTTAGCAGTGATTGTTCTTGTAATTCGCTTACCAGTCTTAATGTCTGTTCCGATATAAACACCTTTGATTGAATAGCTTATTTCACCGTTCTGCTTGGTAATTTTTATAACTTTTTTATTGTTGTATTGAATGGTTTCTTTATTCATATCG
The DNA here is from genome assembly GCA_963554245.1 of uncultured Streptococcus sp. Lineage (GTDB taxonomy): Bacteria > Bacillota > Bacilli > Lactobacillales > Streptococcaceae > Streptococcus. The sequence continues at coordinate 15,865 of CAUVRF010000032.1, read as the reverse complement.
CCTCTTGATTCGGATATTTAAAAGGCTAAAATAAGACCCTCACCTTCTTTTAAGATGATATTATTTTAGCATATTCATGAGTTGTTTGTTGCAATTCTGCTTTACTATTAAGTTGATAGAAATTTAATGATGTCATGCCGTTTATAGTAGACTGTTCTCGTTCCTTCAATAGGTGGCTCCAGACGAGCTAGTCCTTTTCTTTCCCAACTTTTCAGTGTGTTAGGTGATATATTCAATTCTTTTAGAACTTCTTTTTGAGTTATAATTTCCAAGTGATTGGAGTTGCTTTTTTTATCAAGAAGGTTCACCAATACTTGAAGAAGATTTTCAATTTTATCTAGTTTTACTTGTTGTAGTGTATCCATATAATTATCCTTTCTAATGTCCTATTACATAGGTAAATTGTTTGGCAGTTTCCGCATCAAATGTCCGGTAACTAATGATCCCCAATCCTTTAACATTACACTCTGAGACGAGAATTGAACCATCTGATTTGACCTGTTCCACAAATGAAACATGTCCGTATATTGGATCAGCTCCAGCTTGGCCAGGGCTAAATGATAGTGCAGAGTGTTCTGTTGGTGTATGGGTTGTTGTGAATCCTGGCTTATTCATCCATTGTCCGCCATTTCCCATAAATGGATCAAAGTTGACTCCGACTTGTTTTCCACGGTTGAAGACATACCAGGTACATTGTCCCCAAGGATAGGTACTAGTGATATATCCTGTGGTGTCAATAGCTGTTGTCAGACTATAACCCACCGGTATATCATTTGAAGTGACTCCTCCACCATCTCTAGTTTTTCCTGTAGTTTGTTCAGGAGCTTTTGGTGTTCCTCCATGTTCATCAATGAAGGCATCCAGTTTTTGCATGGTTTCTGCACGTCTTTTTCCCGATCCTGTAGTATCTGTAAAATAGACTCCACCATCAGTTGCTGGATTGAGTGTTCCATTCGCAAACTTTTTAGCCTTGTCATCTTGAATTTTGAAGGTTTGGTTTTTATTTCCAATGATGGTTTGTTGGGTTAATCCGACAACAGCAATCTCATCATTAAAATTATTGGCATATTCTGGATTGGAGTCATAGGCCCCAAAACCAAACATATTGGCTCCAGGATTAGTGGCTACTCCAGCAGTTCCAAGGGAACTTTCATTCAGTGCGATCGCAACAATTCCACGGACATCAAGATTAGATTTAGCTTCCCATTCGAGAAGCTTTTTTCCATTAATTCGGTTCTTATCATAGGAGATTCCTAACGTATCTAAAAAGCCGTCTAATTGCTCTGCTGTGATACCGAAGCGATGAACAAGTAGGTTATGAGTATAAGGGTCTCCATCTGACCAGTGATCCGCATAAGTCACTCCATTTTGAGATTGGGGCGAGCCATTCGTTCCACCACCTCCGACAGCCCCCATAAGGATAATGAGGACTGGTAGAAAGAGAGGAATGAGACCAGCTAATAGAAACCATTTTAGTTTTTTCATCGAATCTCCTTTCTAGTTAATGTCTTATATAAGCAGTGAACAGGACAGTCCCAAAACGCCATTTAGCATCTAGAACGACTGAATAGGACTTAGCCTGTAAGATAATTTGGTCTTGCTCTTGTTCTGTGACTGGAAATAAAAGAAGGAAATCGACTGAGCGTTTTCCTTCTTGGTAGGCCTGATAAAGAGTTTCTTCAAGAACCCTTGGAAAAGAAGTTCTTGAGCGTATTTTCGTATTCATATCATTCTCCTCTAAGTTGTTTTAAGCGTTCTGTTAATCTGTCTCTTCGTTCAATATTGGCTCTTAATTTATCATCTCGTGTCATAGTCTTTCTATAAGTACGAGTGAAAGCATTCGATCCTTGAGCTTTGTACATGGCTTGAGGATCTTTATATTCCTCTAATTTGCGCTCAATACTATTAATGCGGAGTTGTTTAAATGGAGAAATCCATTCTTCTTTAAGAGTTTGAAATTCCTTGTTTGAACTTGATGTTGGCTCCGCTGTGATTGGGGATTCCATTGAAGGAGTTGGTGTTTTTTCTTCAGCTGGTTTAACACTTTCAAGCGTTGTCTTTGTTTTTGGAATCCTTGGTTCTGGAGCATCCGGACTTGTTGGCGTCTCAAGTGTTTCTGTTGGGAGCACTTCATCGGGTTGGTGCTCTGATTCCTTATTGGTAAAGAAAGAACCAACATTTTGGAAGTGACTCTTGGCATTCATCATCATCCCAGCTCCAAAACCAGCACCTGCTAGGGCAAAGTTCCCAAGGTGTTGTGCAGATGAAAGACTTCTCGATGGTACTTGTGAAGCCACCTCTCTGGTCTTTGCGACTCCTTTTTCAACTTTGTTTCCAATGTCACTTGCCACCATTCGAGCTTTGGATCCAAGAATGAATTGGAGCAATTCAGCTTTGTATTTCCATAGAAAGAAATATACGAGTCCTTTTGAGACAACTGAAATGAGTAGTTTAAAGACAAGGCCAAAGATGATCAAGGATGGGAGTGTTTTAAGAATACCATCAAAGCCTGTAATGATAATGTTTTCGATCATTTTTTCAATATAGAAGACTAATAGAGTTAATAGACTCGTGATAGCTGGGAAAAGAAGCCCACCAAACATGACTTTCAAGACTCCAAAAATCAGATCCTGCATTCTTGGTACAAAGGACATTAATAGCACAATTGGAAAGAGCAGGATCATCATCAGAACGAGTGTCTGAGCAATGACATTTAACATTTGAATCAAAATAACTGGTATCGCTAATACAAAAGCATCAAAAATTTTAAATATGACATAAAACATACGAGTAAAGATGAAATCAGGCATTGCCGAAACCCAACGGTTCTTTTCGCCATCGTCATTAGCTCCATTTCCTAGTTCATCTAGATATTTGGAGCGGTCTTTGGATTTAACCGCTGTAAAGTTTCCATTTTTATCGCTTGTTCCTAGTACCTTACTATCGTCAAAAGTTTCTTGTTTTCCGTCTTGGCTATTCTTGTATTTTCCATTTTCTTGTCCAGTATTGACAAAGACATAGGCTTTATAAGATGTTTCTGCTATATAGCTATCTGCCATAGAATCACCGATTTTGATCGTCTTATTTTTTCCATACTCTACTTTAATATGAGTGATATTTTTAGTGACCTCTTTAGAGACATTATTGATGGTATCAAGCAGATAAAGACCACCAGAGGTCCCTGCAACTGTTCCGAAGTAACCAAAGCCAAGGATGAGAACTAGAAAAACATGAAGGAGTGTTCTTGAAAAGGATCCTTTCGAAAAGAAATATTGATAAAAAAGATAGAAAGCTAAAATCAGAAGCAACATTGAAACGAGTGATTGCTTGGCAACTCCACTTCCATTTGAGCCGATAAATCCTTTCCAGATACTCATTGCTCCATTAAATACATAGTTCTTATAGCTAGAGTAGAGATCAATTTTTTCAAGAATTCGAATCAGCAAAGAAAAGAAGCCCACCACTGCGTTTAGAATGAAAAAGAAGAAGTTGACGAAAAGCTCATTAATCAGAACCCAAGCCCCGTTAAAGGAAGCGAACCCAGTAGGCTCCATGTAAGACTTGAGAGAGAAGATATCAACTCCCCTTAGTTTGTCAAAAGCTTCTTGCATGGATTCACCTCCTAACTAGCGTATTTATTTTCAAGGCTTGATGATACCGTAGCTTTCATTGGTTTTAGAAGCATATCAATATCTTCAAAGATGTTGTGTACGGAAATCATATTGAGATTGCCATACACGTCATAGTATAGGCATTGACCAGAGATCATATTGTCAATCCATTCGAGATTGCTTTCAGTGACTTCGAGATTGACATGTTTTAAGATATCTTCTCGTTCAGACTTTTCATAGAAAGCAAAGATAGTCCCAAATCCCGTTGTATCATCGTCATTTTCTGCATCATGTACAGATTGAGTAATCAGTGCCAAGGTATTGTTTTTGGAGCGTCCAATCCGACGCATATTTTTGATAACGGCTTTTCCTTCTGCGGACTTCATAAGAATCCATGCTTCATCAAAGAACTCAATAGTATCTTCATTTTCATTTCGTTCTCCAAAGTGAGTACAGAAAGCACCCAGCGCAAACATGAGGGTAATAGAGTTGCGTTCGTGATCTGAAATCTTTGTGGAATCGTCTTTTGGTAGCTTGAGGTTATTGACCTCAAGGATGGTCACTCGTGATTCATAGTTAAGTCCTCGAGTAGTCCCATCTGAAAAGGCTAGTTCCAAGATAGAGTTTGTGACAATTGAGGTCAGATAACGACCAACCGAAGCAATTTCAGAGGAAGTAGAGTCTCTCAGAACTTTTAGGACGTGTTTAAATCCGACTTTCTCACCAGCGACTCGTTTTTCTACAATCGTATTAATAGCTTCTGTGATCGCTGTTTTCTGGTCCATTGTGACATCATCTACAGCTTGTAGTAGAAACTCAAGCATATTCTTTGCGACCTCTACAGCTTGTTCTTTATCTAGAACGACAATAGGATCTAAGACTCCGTGGTTTGATGGAAGCGAGCTATCTAGTGTCACAAAGTTAAAGTTCTCAATCTGTTTCTTGCGTTCAGGATAGAGATGTGCAAATTCAGGTGAGTTGATCACTTCTTGATAGTGATTTCTAAGTTCACGTTTAGGGTCAATATAAAGTGTCTTGACATTCTGTAAAGCCACACTTAAAAAGATGATCTGAGCAAGGAAGGATTTTCCTTGACCTGTTGCCCCCGTAATAATGATGTGTGGGTTCTTGGTAATCTTTCCAGCGATATCTTCTTTATTTCCTACTGTCGCATTGTAGAGAACAATGTTCTTTGAGGAATCAATAGCTTTAGAAATATTGTCCCAACGGCCTGTCCAGTTATCTACTCGGCCGATATACCAACCGATACGGTTTCCAGAAGAGGTATTGGTAAAAGGCATGAGTTCTGAAAAGCCACGAGCTGTGACCATATGTGTCCAGGTGCGAGATTTCTTTTGGAGGTTTTCTCCATAAAGCAGAGCTTGAAAGAGATAAGGTCCGTCTTGAGAGGCTTCACTAATTTCGACTCCCATATCATCAAAGTAGTTCAAAACCACTTGTCGTCTTTGACGGAGCTGATTCACACTTGAAGCAGAGATAATCAGATAGGCTCCATATTCGATGATATCTTCCTTGTTTCCGACTTTCTTCATTAAGTCCTTTAGGGAGATGGAACCCATAATGATCTCATCTTGTTGGACAGTATCGGTGTTTTCTGCCTCTTCCATGATGTTTCTGTAACGTGTATTCGATCGTCCCATTCGTCCCTTGATCTTGTTGGTATCAATGAATTCTGCCTTGATTCGTAGCTCAACGGGAAAGTTTAAGCGTTGGATAAATTCGCCAAGATGAAAACCATTGAATTGAACAGGAAATTTACCAACCGGAAGAATAGTCACAAAAGAAGATCCATAAGGGCTTTCTAGCTTAAGAAAGCCACCTTTTAGGACTTTGATCAAGGTATCTGTGATATTGAATTGAGCACGATTAGCGAGCACCTCCTTCTTGTAGTGAGGGATATAGCGAAGGTACTGCATCCGCTGGTAATAAAAGAGTTCTTCATTAGATAACCGTTTTGCCCGAAGGACAGAGAAGGCTTGAAAAATAGTGAATTCATCACTTTTATAGTCTTCATACCAAGTGGGACTTAATTCATATTCATAGCCAAGACCCTTGGCAATTTTTTCTGAGAACTCATTGAAGCTCTCATAGGCCAAGTCTTTGACGGTCGCTCCATGATTTTGTTTGCGCAAGGTCACTCCAACGACCCAGTCAAACTGATAAGGAATTTCCATTTCATCCGTTAGACGATCCACCGTGTAAAGAAGAAGTTCTTCTCCTAGTTCTCGGCTGTCATCTGCTAGAGCATCTGAAAAGTCCCGCATTTTCTCCTCTAAAAGATAGTCTTTAGGGATCAGAGATATTTCAAAGAACTTGTTTTTCTGGAGCTTCTTCATCATTTGAGCAACAGTGATTTTGTGTTTGCCCTTTTTTTCATCATCCGTAATCGTGATAGGAGTGTTTGGAATACGATAATAAGCAACGACGGTTTGATCTTTTTTGAGAGCTAGGTTTTCATGTGTTTCCCTAATAGGATAGGTTAAAGTAATACTCATAGGTCCTCCTTTTCTATAGATTTGTTTTTTCAAAGACAATTTCTTCTACAGGCTCTATCCGATCTTCATGGTAGATGGCTTTTTTATTGACCTTGAAGTCCCAGAAATAAATCAGGTAATCTCCAATAAAGACGTGCATCTTCTTACCGTGAGGCTCATATTCCGTATAGAATTTGGCTAATTTATAAGGAATATACCAATAGAGCAAGAGAGAAATTGAGTGAGTGATTTTTGCGAGTGGCACAAAGATAAATCCTCCAAAGAGTAACATGGCCACAAAGACGATGATAAAAACAATGAAAAAGGACAACTGCATCGGTGTTGCAAAGTACCATAGTCGAGTGCCCTTTTTTGTCTTAATTTCTTGGATCCAATAAGGAGCATTTAGGCCCTTACTGTAATCATAAAGTCTTTCTTCATTCATACTTAGAGTCCTGATTCAATACCAAAGAGTCGAAGGAACCAGCCGACTGCTTTTAGGATATCTTGTCCTTTCGCAATTGAAACAATAACGGCATAGAAACCAACGACAGAGAAGAGTTGAAGCCAAGAACTGTTCCGCCAAGCCTTGATCGCTAAGAGCACGGCAATAGCTGTTAGGATCCAAATTCCATCACCCTGAAGGAAGGTTCGTAGATTGTTTGTATTCATAGAGTTCTCCTATTCTTTATCATTTGCATAATTCAGTGGAATGGTGTGTTCTAGTTTTGTGACATAGTAGGTCTTTTCTTTTTCTGAGAGAGTAAAGGTGAAGTTTTCTGAGTGAGTGGTACCTCCAACTTCAAAGGTAGCTTGGACATAAGCGATTAAATCATCACCGTCCTGTTTGAGATAAGTGTAGTCGATCGTTTTGAAAGTGCTATTTGCGATGATATCCACATTTTTAGCGATCAGATTAAGATTATCTTGGTTTGTGGTGTAGTTTGTAAAGAAGATCTTGAGGAATTTTTCTACCTTCTTACGCTGAGTATCTGAAAAGTGGTCGTTAGCGGTTAGTTGGAGCTTATCATCTTCGCTAAAGTGTCCAGCTTGTGAGGATTCAATAGCAGAGAACCAAGGAAGGCCGGAGATATAGTACTTTCCATCTTTTTCATCAAAAGGAATATTGAAACCTATCACAATTTCTTTTTCTTCTGTGTTGTTATCCCGATGGATGCTTTCCTTGTATTTAACCTTATAGGTCGCAACTTTTCCTTCTACAGTCACTAACTGAGAATAGAGAAGTGAGCTGGGGTTTCGAACTTGCCCTTGAGATTTTACATCAGGGATGAAGTTGTAGAATTTATTTAAGTAGTCCACTTGCTCTTTTTGTTTTTCACCTTCATTAGGAAGTGTGAAATAAGCATATACGTAATCATTCAAGTAATACTGGAGTTTATAGTCATATTTTCTACTAGACTCCATTGGCTGTGCTTTTTGATTTTTTGTTGCCTCCACTTGAGCTTGTAGTGTTCCTACCTTATTTGAGAGTGTGATAGCACGGACAGATCCTAAGAGACCAACAAAAAGGAGGAAAGAAATTCCTCCTATGACTGCAATATTGACGGTCTTTTTATTGGTGACTTTTAGTTTTGGTGGACCTCCTTTTTTCTCCACCTTTTTAAAGTGTGAGAGATATTCTTTTGCTTGAAGCAAATAGCGTTTAGCTTTATCCATATATCCTCCTTTAGAGACCAGCAAGCTCAATGAGCTTTGAGCCTTTCGCATAGAGGCGCTTATTGGCTTTTTCGATCTCGCCATTAATGTAATAGTAGCCTCGTAGCTCAGTTTGAAGTTGTTCAATCAGGTCAGGTTTTAGGTCTTTGGCTTCTTCTTTTTTAAGGAGACTATTTAATTCTCCAGCCTTGGTCCAAGCCTCTCTATGATCTTTCTTTTTAAGTAATTCTCCCAGTTCATTCGTGACTTGAGAGACTTTCTTTTCAAAAATAGTTTTAGTAGCCATTTCAATTTCCTTTCTAAATGTTTCTTGATTGTCTTTGATGGTCTTTTGGATATAAGTAATGAGTGAGGGGCGCATTTTTTTATTTACGCTCAACACTTGACCATCTAGCGTGAAACAGGCATGTTCATAGTCATAGAAACCTTTCGCATCTGGTGGTTTTTCGGTAGATCTTCCAGCGCATTCATAGTAGAAGTCCTTTCCTTTTCGTAAGAGAACGTACATATGCCAGAATTCTTGTTCTGGAAGAAGCAGAAAATCTGCTTGATAAATCTTCTTCAGCATCTCAAGAAGCCTCAAGCAGATCATCGTAGCCTAGAGCTTGGTAGATAAAATCTGAATCAAACCAGAGCCAGTCATTGATTTGTCCTTCTGTTGGCGTATCACCAGAGAAGATATCTTCACAAATGACGGTTAGGGTATCCACTCCACCACGTTCACGGACAGTGTTCAAGGTGGTTAGTCCACCAGACCAAGCTTTAAAGTTTTCTAGTGAATTGATTTGAACTTTGTATTCCATATCGTTTTTCCTTTCTAGTGTTCATAGTGTTTATTGGCTTTGAGAAGTCGTAACATGGCTTTTCCTCGATCAGTGATCTCTCCGCTATTCTGAATCATTTTCATGTATTCTGTTTGGAGGATCTTGTCTGCCTCAGTAACTAGTGCAAGGGAGTTAGCAACTTGATAGGTCAGCCAGCGAATCGTTCGCTCAATACTGTATGGTTGTGGATTGGTTGAAAGTTTTAAGGGTTCAACACCTCCAAAGAGTTTTTGCCATTTTTCATCAGGTTTATAGGCTCCGAAGCGAGTGAGACCATCATAGACTTGGATTTCTTTATTGATGATGCCTCTAGCGATTTCTCCGAGGTCTACACCGTTAATGTATTCTTCCACAATGCCTTGAGCTTTCTGATCTGAAAAGCGGAGTTCATAGCGATTCCAGATACCAAAAATCTCCAAGGATTCGTCCAAGGAGATGTTTTCCATTCGAGCAATTTCATAGCGCTTTTCATAAAAGTTGAAATAGAGTTGACTTTGACGGCTCCCAAAGTAAATGGACAAGCCGTGATTAGCCTCCATGTCTTCGTTGTCAGTGAAGGATCCACCACCCGTAATATTCCATTTCTTGATCGTGTCTAGGACAATCTCTTTGGAATAGAGTTTATCAATCAATTTGGGAATTTGAATTTGTTCGTCCTCGTGACCATAACCCTTATAGAGTTCATCTAGAGCGATATCGAGTCGCTTCACCCGAACGTCTTCATAGGAATAAAGAATGTTTTGAAGAAAGATCTGCCAAGTGATCCCCTTGTCTTCTAGAAGTAGTTCTAACTCACGGCATCCTTGCCCGGATAGTTGAAGACAAGTTTGGTAGTCATTGGTCACAGACTTATCAAAGAAATCAAAAATCCAGATATTCCCTCGTTGCCACAAGTGGGTATAGTTCATAAGACGAGTTTCTTGGTCTGTAAATTCACTTAGGTGGCAGTGAAGAAAGTTTTCACAGAAAGCATCTAAATCCTTCAATCTAGGAAAGGTCAATCGTAGATAGTCGATCTGAGCTCGAAGACTGTTTTTATCGCAATCTTGATAGTAACCAAGTCTTTCTTTAAGTTCTCTAAACTTATCAATCGTCAGTCCTCTTTCGCCTGTTTCATAAGAGCGATAGGTTCTTGTAGGGAGATCAACAGCTTGTGCAAATGCTTTTTGACTAAGTCCTGTTTGTTTTCTGAAATTCTTAATATGAAAAGGACTAATTTTGTCCATTCATCGCAACACCTCTTTCTAACGAAGTGACACACTTTTTTGACGAAAGTGACACACTTCATAAAAATTGAAAACCCAACTCCCATAAGGAATGAGGAGGGGTGGACTTGGCGTTTTTGCCAAATGTAACCCCCCTATTAGAAAACGGGGGTTGAAGTTTCATCATGGCCTAGAAACTTCGGGCTACGGTCTGCGCCTGACCTGCGGTCAGGCTTGCCCTTGCCCTTGTCCTAGCCCATGATGAACAATCGTCGCTTCAACTGCTTTTGGATAAGACCTGCGTCCTCCCTCTTCAAATTGAGCGAGGATTTCAAGAAGAAGTTTTTCTTGAAAAGGATCCACTAGAATAGCGGATACAGTCCGCTCAAAGATGATCCCTTGTTCTGTTAAGAGATAGATAATCTTGCGTAAGGTTGGCATTTTAAGATTTTGTTCGTCCGCAAATTCCTTGAGTGGTCTTTTGTTTGATTCGTTTTCTATAGTCTCCTCTTCCTCTATAGGGTCAATTGTTTCAAGCGGTGGTTTATATTCTTCAAATACTGAGAACTCTTCTCCTTCAAACTCCATGATGGGAATTTTAGAGTAGGCATCATAGAAGGAGAAACCTTGATCAAGCGGTACATAAGGAGAGAAAAACTCACCAGCCAGCTCACCGTTGTTTGCGATATAGCCTCGTCCTTTGACTTTGACACCATTAATTTCATCTAGCTTTTTGAACTCTTTGGTTTTATTGGCATCTCCAAACATCATGTCATAGCCTGTTGATTCTAAATGACCGACGGAAAGACGCTTCATAAAGTTATCCCGAAGAGCCGTTTTGATAAATTCTCCATCGGGCCGTTGCATAGCAAAGATGATAAAGACTCCAGCTTGACGACCTTCTAGAACTAATTGTGAGAGGTATTCCATGAGTTCTGACTGTTGGCTATAGTCACGATCAATCTTGGCCATGAGGGCTGCCCACTCGTCTACCAGGATGAATTTTGGTTTCATGTCATAGTGAGTAAAGTTCTTTCCAGCTTGGAATCTTGGCGAAGTGGACATCCGCTCATAGCGTTTTTCCATGAACTCTACATTCTCTTTAAAACAGTTGATGATATCTTCCTTACTAGTATAAACACGGCCATGAAAGACTGGAATTTTCTTTAATCCAGCTAGATCAGAATTCTTTGGATCACAGATATCAACAAAGCCAATTTTAGCTAGTGCATAGATTATAGTCATGAGAACAACTGTTTTTCCTCCACCTGTTCCACCGCCAATGAGAAGATGAGGTTCTTCAATATAATCCCAAGATACATCTTTCATGAGCTGGAGTTTGGATCCCTTGACTTTTACTTCATCAATTGTGATTCGGCTATCAATTCGGTTAATAGCAATTTCATATTTGATAAAACGGTTATCAAAGGTTTTATTACGAAAGTCCCCGTTAAACATGACTTCAAGCGTAGCTCCCAGATTTAAAAAGCGATCTTGGAACTTATTGCCTTCTAGAATGAAGCTCACTTCAATCTTGTAGCGAGACTGTTTGATATACACTTGAGGCAAGGTGATTTTTTCAATGATCTTGTTTTCACGTCTGACCTTTTTAACTAGATAAAGGTTATTCTCGAGCAAAAAGCGAGAAAGAATTCGAAGGCTGTTTAGCTTTTGAAAAAAGAGCATCTTCCTGTAGCAAACCCGATTGATAAACCAAGAGAAGATTAAAGAAAAGAGAAGTCCAGCTCCTAGAAAATATCCTTGAGGTAAAGGATGGACTTTTAATTCTTCTAGATGTAAGTAGCTGTAGAAACTAATAGCCAACAAAAAAGGAAACCACCAGATAAACCATGTGATTCCCTTTAGTTTACGATGAAAAACTCGAACTCTTTTTCCCCGATAGGTAAAGAGTTTCATCCTGTATCACCTCCTAGTTTTCCTTCTTATTTTCTACTGGTTTGTTTTCTTTAGTCGGTGCACCTCCAGCTTTTTTCTTGATTTTAGAAGCAAAAAGCTTATAGATATCATTGCGATTGACGTGGGTATGCGTGATAACAATATCTTCTAGTTCAACCTCTTCTCGGTATTTAATTCCTAAGTCTTCAATTTCAGACTCTGACATATCTGCGATGGTGAAAAAGAGGGTTTCGTGCTGGACAGAAGAATGGATCCCTACAACAATTCCACGGATCTCACCTGTATTGACTTGTACAAATGATCCATCAGGATTACGTTGTGAGCGATCCACTTCAAAGATGATATCAGGGCCTTCAATCCCACGGAAGGTCAATTTCCCAAGGACTTCTGGCACATCCAGCCCGTCAGTAATAACACGATAGGTTTTATCTGCAATTTGTAGTTTTTCTCCGTAGTTTAATCCAATTTTAGCCATGTGATTTTCTCCTTTTATTTCTTATTTTTTAAGTACCAATTTTTCCGCAAAGACGTTGAGGTAAGGCGCAACAGTATTGCCGTTTAAAGCGGTATCTGGGAAAAAAATTAGGTTGACTGCTTCTACTAGAGCATCTTCTGGAAAGACTGTTGTAGAGGCTGGTGTAATGACATGAAAGGCTCCGTGCTCTGCGCTGTTTAGAATGTGGCGTTGATATTTACCTTCTTTTCCAAAAATAAATTTAGGAGCATTTCCTAAACGTTCATAGTAAGCAGGGCCAATAAATTCTGGTTTCATTTTAAGTGTTTCTGAGATCATAAGATTTTCCTTTCTGAGTGTAAAATAAAAAGAGTTAAGCTAGTTGCTTCACTCTTGAGTAATAGTGTGTAAAAAGTTTGCGTTTAAACATACGACTATAGAATTGAATATCCCCATGAGAGTAGCCATTTCTACGAGCATTTTGAGCTAGATGATCTAGATCTACTTGCGCTTGAGCATAGAGTTTAGCCTGTAGTTTATCAGATTCACTAAACATGCCATAGGTGAATTCATAATTATCATAGAGTCGTTTACATTGTAATGCGAAAAAAGTTTTGCATATCGTTCTCCTTTATTGTAATAAGTAAAAAAGCTACTAAGTGAAAAAAGGAAAGAACTTAGTAGCTTGAGAGTAAGTCTATCAATAATGATAGACAGCAGTAAAGAAAAGTTATTTGGTTGGAAAGATCCCTCTTTCCACGGTGGCAACGTTTAGCAAGGTGCTTTGCGTCAATTACCATCGCTTTCCCAGCCAATCTCTTCAGGTAGTCCTCATCATACCCAAGGGATTCTCTTACGCCCTTTGGCGAAGCCAGTTCACTTTACTATTCGGAAAAGTGCGAAAGTCCGAAATGCGTGGAAGCCCACAAGAAATTAGTCTTGTTTTATATCTTCACTTCAACCATAAAACGGACTTGACTTTTCTTATCAAAACATTTACAATAAAGGTACGAAGTTTATGTGTTGTTCTGATGATCAGTCCTCTGGTTGTCAGACGCACTTTTTATTTAATTGTCAATGATCATAATGCCGATAGTTAGGCGTTATTATTTTTAAAACCAATATAACTTCTGGCTATATTTTATATTATATAACCATTGGTTATATTTGTCAAGAGATTATTTGAAATTAATACAAAAAAATTTTAGAGGTTTAAAATGGAATTTTCGGAACGATTAAAAAACCTTAGAAAACAAGCACATCTTACACAAGTCGATGTAGCTGAAAAACTAGGAATTTCGCAACCAGCTTATGCTTCATGGGAACGTGGAGCTAAAAAACCAACACAAGATAATTTAGTCAAGATTGCACAAGTTTTAAATGTATCAATTGATTATTTAGTTGGTAATTCGGATGAACATCTAAAAGAAGACGAGTTAGATAATGTAGAACTTCTTTTCCGTATGAATTCAAATGGTCTAACCGAAGAAGAAAAGGCTATTTTCAAGAAAGAGTTGATCGAGTTTATGGAAAAGAGAAAAAAAGCATTTAAAAAAATAAGTAAATAAAAAATTAGCCTTTTTTGTTCGATAACTTCATTGATTAAAAGGAGTGTTTTATAAATGGATGTAAAAAAAGAATTTTTGAAAATAATGTCAGAACAAAAAGAAATTGCCTTAGCGACATCTGTAAACAATATTCCAAATGTAAGAATAGTAAATTTTGTTTTTGATTCAACCAATAATACACTCTATTTCGCATCTTTCAAAGATAATGATAAGATTAAGGAAATGGAATCAAACTTTCATATTGCATTTACTACAATTCCACACTCTGGAAATGAACACGTAAAAGCTAAGGGCTTAGTTCAAAAAAGTACCAGAACTATTTTTGAAGTGGCGGACCAGTTTATTGCTAAAGTACCAGGTTACAAAAATACTATTGAATTTGCAGGGGAATCTTTAGTTTTATTTGAAATACGATTTGATACTGCGATCGTCACCAAAGATCTAGAAACAATACAAACTATAGAACTTTAAATTAAAGTTCCAAAAATGGGGATTAAAGTATGGAAAGTTTTGAAATTGAAATACCAAAAATGGAGCATTTTGAAGTTGATGTCAGAAAAAAGGAATTATACAACTATGATTTCCAATCATATTCATTAACTCCACTGCAAAAAGAAGCCTCTTTAGTAGTTGCTAATAAGATTAGAAATAATTTATTTGCTCATATTCCCGAAGCTAAATTATTAAAAAAGCTTGTTGAAAAGAATGATAATGACAATGTAGAATACGTGGCAAAATTATCCGAAGTTGCAAAAGAAAAGTTAAAATCGGGAGAATGGAGTTATGGTATACGAAAAAAGACAGGCGAGACCTATGCAGTATTAAAAGATACTGAATCTGGAAAAATTAAAAGTAGTGTAACCTTAGAGAAAAGGACTGTCAAAGAGTTAGGGAATCTACCTGAGCTTTCTGCAATACAAGGGCAACTAGCATCTATTTCAGAACAAATTGAAAGCTTAAATGAACTAGTTATCCGCGTGGAACAAGGGCAATACAATGATAGATTTTCAGGCTTTTTCAGTGCTCGCCAACTAATTGTAGAGGCCTTAGCAACCAGAAATGAGCAATTAAAAAAAGAATTACTACTTTCAGCGATTAAAGAAAATAATAATACCATTGCAAAACTAATGATGTCAATTTACACAGATGGTTTAGACTTTATCAACATTAAAACCAATTCAAAAGATGCAAAAAGAATAAATACTCTGCTTCAACAATCAATTAGTTACCTGTCATCTGCAATGCAATTAAATGTTGTTGCGTATACAGTATTAGAGGAACATGAGTCTGTTATAGCTGTATTAAGCAATTACAAAGCTTTTACTGAGCAAACTTTACTTGAGCCTAAATATGATGGAAAAAGTTTAGCTTGGAAAATTGATAATTTTACAAAAGGAAATAGCAGCTCTTTTATAAATTTGACACAGAGTATTTCAGAAAATATCAATGCATTGGTTAACCATTCAGAAACATTATTAGTAGAGGAAGATACGAATGAAAGAAGAGAAAATTAAAACATGTAAATACTTTAGATGTAATAAAGAAGTATACTCTCCAAAAGCAAAATTCTGTGGAGAGCACGAAAGATTTTATAGAGAACACAGGAATAAAATTGGAGGGGCGTTGCTGACTTTTGGAGGAATAGCACTTTCAGCTTTGGTAAAAAAAAGAAATAATTAGACTATGTTTATATAATAAACTCAACTAAATTGGTTTAGTTTTGTATTTTATACTTAAAGGAGGTATCATTCTTTGGATGAATTGTATACAAGAATAAGTAAGTCTACAAAACATGTGTTATACCAGTATATGAAAGATCATGACATTTCATTACTAAATTATAATTTCAACTACTTCTTTCAACACTGTATTCAAGAATATCAGATTCAAGTGATTAGTCACCACTTCTCTAATCGTAAGATTGAAGGATTGACTGTTATTGATGAATTAGGTATTAGTTTTTCTTATGAAAAGGATAATCCGATTGTAAAGCAGAATTTTACTCTGTGTCACGAACTGGGGCATTTCATACTTAAGCATGAAGGCACTTATTTTGCAGAATCTATTGATAATCAGGAGAACCTACTAGAGCGAGAAGCGAATATTTTCTCTGC
>CAUVRF010000031.1:0-18214 GCA_963554245.1 uncultured Streptococcus sp. | reverse complement strand
ATTTGGGCTTATAGCCCTGGTGCAAACCACCCGTTAGACGGGTGGTTATGATTTTCCTAAAAAAAAGACAGAGACCCTGTTTATCATTGAAATAATAGCCTCGATTTGATATGATGGAAATATGAAAAAAAATAGAGCGAAACGTGTTTCTCACGATAAATCGAGAAGGCTATTGCTTTCCCTTGTTGGAATCTTAGGAATTGCTACGATTCTATTAGGGAGTGCTATTGGTTATAAGCTACTACAAAAGCAATCTTACGAACAAAAAATTGAAGCGCTAAAAAGCGAAAAGGACCAGCAATTCAACTCAGGTAGTCAGAAGGACCATTTCCGAAAAGGTCAAGCTGAGGTGATTGCCTACTACCCTCTGCAAGGAGAGGAAGTCATTGCGTCTGTTAGAGAAAAAATCAACCAGGATATTAAAGAAAAGCTGGAAGATAAAGAGGATTTGGTCTTTTATTATAGTGAGCAGTTGGACCCAGTCTTAAAGGGAGTTGTTGCTCGTAGTATCAGTAAGCAAGTCTACGATTTGTCTGCATCAAAGGTTGAAGAAAAAGAAAAGACTTCTTTAGGGAAAATTTTCTTGACTGAAGATGGGAAAGATTTTGACCTCAGCAAACTCTTCAAAGATGCAAGCAAGGCTAAGGAACTCTTACTGACTCAAATCAAATCAACTCTAGAAGATAAGAAACTTGACCAGGCAAAAATTGATCAAGTTATAAAGAGCTTCACAGACCAAGAATTGACATCTTGGAGCTTTGATTATAAGGATAGTCAAATCATCCTTTATCCTGCTAATCCAGGGGAGACTCTGGAGGAAATTGCCTTACCAATATCCAGTTTCTTTGATGTATTGGAGTCCTCTTATCTATTAGAAAAGGATGCTGAACTGTACCAAGCATACTTTGCTCAAAAAAATAAAAAGGTTGTAGCCTTAACCTTTGACGATGGTCCAAATCCTACTACAACCACGCAAGCTTTGGATACTTTAGCTAAATATGGTGTAAAAGCAACCTTCTTTGTACTTGGTAAAAACATTGCAGGTAATGAAAATCTTCTGAAACGAATGAAATCGGAAGGCCATGTTGTGGGAAATCATAGCTGGGATCATCCTGTCCTTTCTAAATTATCCCTCGAAGATGCTAAAAAGCAAATCACTGATACAGAAGATTTGTTGACTCAAGTTTTAGGATCAAGCTCTAAACTGATGCGCCCACCTTATGGTGCCATCACTGATGATATTCGAAATAGTCTTGACTTGAGTTTTATCATGTGGGATGTGGATAGTTTAGACTGGAAGAGTAAGAATGAAGCTGCTATTTTGACAGAGATTCAACGTCAGGTTCGCAATGGTTCTATCATCCTCATGCATGATATCCATGGTCCTTCAGTTAATTCTCTACCAAGTGTTATTGAGTATTTAAAGGGTGAAGGGTATACATTTGTGACCGTTCCTGAATTGCTCAATTCTCGCTTGAAGGCTCACGAGATCTATTACGATCGTGATCAATAATTGTTAAAATCTAAAGGAGCAAGTGTTCTGATAATCAGGATTTTGTTTCTTTAGATTTTCTTCACATAGAAAGGAAAAACGATGAAATCTTATACCCTTAATAATGGAGTTTCAATTCCTGTACTAGGATTTGGAACATGGAAAGCTGAAAATGGAGAGGTAGCCTACCAAGCCGTTTTAGAAGCCTTAAAGGCTGGTTATCGTCATATCGATACTGCAGCTATCTATAAAAATGAGGAGAGTGTTGGTCGTGCTATTCGAGATAGCGGTATTCCAAGACAAGAAATCTTTGTAACGACCAAACTCTGGAATACCAATCACAGCTATGATGAAGCACGCCAAGCATTTGAAGAATCAATGGAAAAACTGGGATTGGATTATCTAGATTTGTACCTTATCCATTGGCCAAATCCAAAACCACTAAGAGAAAATGAGGCATGGAAAACTCGCAATGCCGATGTCTGGAGAGCGATGGAGGATCTGTACCAAGAAGGCAAAATCCGTGCTATCGGTGTTAGTAATTTCCTTCCCAAGCATTTGGATGCCTTGCTTGAGACAGCAAGAATCATCCCGGCGGTCAATCAGGTACGCTTGGCACCAGGAGTTTATCAAGAGGAAGTGGTTGACTACTGTAGAGAGAAAGGAATTCTCTTAGAGGCTTGGGGGCCATTTGGACAAGGAGAGTTGTTTGAACAGAAAGAAGTCCAAGAAATTGCTGCGAAGCATGGTAAATCAGTGGCTCAAATTGCCTTGGCTTGGAGTTTGGCAGAAGGATTTTTACCTCTACCCAAGTCAGTGACAGCCTCTCGCATCCAAAGCAATCTTGACTGTTTTGGAATTGAACTCAGCAAAGACGAGCGAGAAGTCTTAAAGACAATTTCAGTGACTTCAGGCGCACCACGTGTGGATGAGATGGATTTTTAGTTTGTAAAATCGATTTATACCGAAATAACAAGGACTAGGAATTTTAAATCCTAGTCTTTTTGTGTATAAAAAATCTAAATTGTTTGTATAATGAAATAATTTTATGGATTGAAATATAGGAACGAATTTAAAAAACTTTGGCTTGATGGAGCAAATAACACGAATGATAAAATTAAATAAGTAAAATATATACGTAAATATTACATTTTTGTGACAATTCAGATTTTTATGAAAATTTATGATTATTTGCGTTATAATAGGTATACTTTAAAGAAAAAGGAGATTATTTATGAATAGACGACAACGTTTTTCATTAAGGAAATACAAATTTGGTCTTGCTTCAGTTTTATTGGGAACTGCATTGGTTTTTGGAGCAAGTCAAGTCAGTGCCAATGAGCAGAGTACAGGTGAAAATCAAGCTCAAACTCAGGAAATTAAGACAGAGCTAAAAGACGATAAACACTCAAACTTTGCGACTGACCAAACCAATACTAATGGGATTGCACCAGTAGTTGGAGAGAAACAAGAAGCTGAAACTTCTAAAGAGGATGCTAGTAAACAAGATGCTAAGGTAGAAACTTCGGTTGATAAAACTGCTGAACCCCAAGAATCAGGGAAAGATAGCGCAGTTGCAAAAGAAGGAAATAAAGGTGTCGTCCAAAAAGAAACAACAGTCGATACGACTACCGCGTCTGCCACTGAGAAGGTCTCTACCATAGAGAAAAAAGAGGCTCAAGCAACGACAGCTCCTAAAACTACTGGAGAAACAGCAACTACTGAAAAAGAACAAGAAAAAGCTGAGTATGCAAAACCCAATAGTCTTTCAAGCAATGATATCATCACAGTACCAAAAACTTGGAAGGCTGGTTACAAGGGGACGGGGACCGTTGTTGCCATTATTGACTCTGGGCTTGATTTGAATCATGAGGTTCTTCGAATTTCAGACCCGTCAAAAGCAAAATTTAAAAACAAGGAAGCTGTCGAAACAGCTAAAAAGGCTGCTGGAATCGACTACGGTAAATGGTATAGCGATAAGGTTGTCTATGCCTATGACTACTTTGATGGAACGGATAAGATCAAAGAAGCAGAAAGAACTTCTCATGGGATGCACGTAACAGGGATCGCTGCTGGAAACCCTGATAAAGAAGCACCAAATGGTGAAAAGGTCTATGGTGTGGCGCCAGAAGCCCAAGTCATGTTTATGCGTGTCTTTTCAGACCGCCAAAAAACGACCAGTTCTGCCCTTTATGTAAAGGCGATTGATGACGCAGTTGCCTTAGGAGCAGATGCCATTAATATGAGTTTGGGATCTAGCACAGGTTCTATGGTGGATGCTGGTTCTGATATTGTGGATGCCATCAAACGGGCTCGTGCCAAAGGAGTGTCTGTTCTTATCTCAGCAGGAAATAGCAATACATTCGGAAATGGTCATTCAAAACCGCTAGCTGAAAACCCAGACTATGGCTTGGTTGGAAATCCATCCACTGTTGAGGATTCGATTTCAGTTGCTTCTGTCAACAACAAAACATTGACGACAGCAGTTTTTGAAGTTAAAGGTCTAGAGGGAAATGCCGGCCTTCATAACGGAAAATTTGATTATAATCAACCTGAAGCAGATAAGGACTTTGAAAAAGGAAAAGAGTACGAATACGTCGAAGCAGGGTTAGGTCGTGAAGAAGACTTTGCGAAGTTGGATTTAACTGGGAAACTTGCCCTCATTCAGCGTGGAGCTATGAACTTTTCAGAGAAGATCAAAAATGCACGAAAACACGGTGCAGTTGGTGCTTTGATCTACAATAATGTAGAAGGTGCAAACATCAATATGGCTATTGATGATGAAGCAAAGAAAATTCCTTCTGTATTTATTTCTAAACAGTATGGTGAAGCCTTAAAATCAGGAAACTACAAGATTGTTTTTAATGGTAAGATGGATAATCGTCCTTCTGATGTAGCCAATCAGCTATCTGACTTTTCAAGTTGGGGAGTGACTACCGATGGACAATTGAAACCAGATGTGACAGCTCCTGGTGGCAATATCTACTCATCCTTTAATGACAATACCTACGGTAGTATCAGCGGAACCAGTATGGCGGCTCCTCACGTTACGGGTGTTGCAGTTCTGGTTAAGGAATACCTTCAAAAACACCATCCAGAATTGACTCCTGAGCAAGTATCAGAGACTGTCAAGGCCTTGATCATGTCAACTGCAAAACCACATGTTAATAAGGACACAGGCACTTATACCTCTCCTCGTCAGCAAGGTTCTGGTATTGTGGATACAGCTGCTGCAGTGTCAACAGACCTCTATGTAACGGGTGAAAATGGTTATCCAAGCGTGACTTTAGGAAATGTTGGAGATCAATTTACTTTCAAGGTCACTGTACACAACATTTCAGATACTGACCGCACTCTCAAGATGGTGGTGAATACCAATACAGACGAAGTCCAAGATGGAAAATTCACCCTTCGACCTCGAAAACTAACGGAGACAGTCTGGCCTGAAGTGACGGTCAAAGCCCACAGCAGTCAAACAGTCACTGTTAAAGTGGATGCTCGAAAATTTGCTGCTGAACTCAGCAAACAAATGTCAAATGGCTATTTCCTTGAAGGTTTTGTTCGCTTTGTAGATCCAGCAGATGATGGGGATATTGTAAGTCTTGCATTTATGGGCTTCCGAGGTGAATTCCAAAATCTCCCTGCTGTCGAAAAACCAATTTACAATCTTGTCCGAGAAGGGAAAAATGGATTTTACACGGAAGTAGACAAAGAAAATCCCGCCGTTAACTACTCTAATGATGCTACCTATCTAGCTACCTTGCAAAATGACCTTCTAGTGTCTAAAGGTCAACGCCAAGGACGCCGAATTACTGTTCTTGGGATTGAACAAAATGCTGAAGGTAAGCATGTTCTTCAGTTGGACGAAAAAGGGAATGTCCGTATTGCCATTTCTCCAAATGATGATGGAAACAAAGACCTAGTTGAATACAAAACGGTTGCTTTGAGAAATCTTGTAAATCTTCGGGCTACAGTTTATGCGGCTACGGATACCAAGCATGAACATCCTATTTGGGAGGGCGATGCAAAGGATCTTCGCAAGAATTACTTTGATGGAGACAGTAGAAATCTGAAGAGTTATATTCTAGATAATACTGCTTGGAGAGGTCAGGATTTTGATGGCAATACCGTTGCAGATGGTTTATATGACTATGTTATTAGTTACACACCGGACGTCCCAGGAGCCAAAGAACAATACACGACCTTTAAAATTCAAATTGATACTCAAAAACCTGTCATCACAAGTGGTTATATTCGCTTTAAAGATGGAAATCAAGAATTCGTAGCTCGAAAACCAAAAGATGTGGGTCAAGGCGGTATCCTTTCAGAAAAAGTCTTCTATATCACACCATTTGATCAGAAAGGGACCATGGTTCTAACTGGGAAAGACCAGTCTGGAACTCGTGCGCTTGAGAACACCCATCTGATTAAGGCCAATGCTGACGGTAGTTATACACTTCCTAAGAATGTTGACAAGGCTAATATTTACTATCTTGTTGAGGACTATGCAGGAAATGTAGACTATATCTCACTTGCTGAACTTGTCCGCGATCAAAATAGTGGTCGAGTGAAAATTGCCTTGAAGGATGCAAAAACAAACCAGGATATTGATACCCTCTACGTCTATCGAATCAAAAATAGCAAGGGACAATATGTTGATGTTGACAAGACAAAAGCGATTCATTTCTTACAGTTTGGTCATTATACAGCAGAAATTTTCAGTTATGACCGAACAGAATTAAAATTTATCAGTGCTTTGTCCCAAGAGTTTGACTTGACGGAAGAAAATAGTTTCCAAACCATTACCTTCCTAGCAAATCTCCTAGAATATGCACCGGTATCTGTTTCCTTCAACCAAGCAGTTCCAAAGACGACTACAGTGGTTCTGAAAGGAGAAGATGGGACAAGTATCACTCTTCCTGCTGAAAAATACGGTCAATACGCCTTTGGTAAGAAAGTTGCTACAGGTCGTTATACTGTACAAGTCACCTTGCCAACTGGATATGAACTCCTTGAAGATCTCGTTTCCTTGCTCGTGAAGCCAGGTCGAAATAATGCTTTGCGTCTATCTGTTGTGTCTAAGTTGGCCTTGATTGCTGCGGTAAATCAACAAAAAGAACTGGTAGAAACGTCTCGTTACTTTAATAGTAGTGCAGATAAGAGAAAAGCTTATGACCAAGCTTTCCAAGTGGCACAGTCAGCCTTGTCAAGCAAGTTGAAGCAAGAATTGATTGATGGCGTTCTCGCTAGTCTTGAGGCTGCTGGTAAAGCTTTGGATGGAAAAGATTCGAACGTTACAGCCTTGAAAGAAGCTATGAAAGCTTACTATGCAACGACTAAAACTGGACGATATGCTAATGCCAAGGAAAAAGTACGTCGAGCTTATGATCGTGCCTTCCAAGAAATTGCCTTACTAGCTGTAGATCCTAAAGTCAAACAGGATCAAATTGACCAATCTCTCATTGCCCTAGCAACAGCTAAAAGCAAACTAAATGGCAAAGCTACTGACTTCTCTAGTCTGAAGAAACTGGTCAAAGATGAACGCCTTTTCCAAGAAAAAAACGCGAGATTTATCTATGCTGACAAGAAAGAAAAAGCAGCTTATCTTTTAACTTTTAAAGAGGCACAGGAACTCCTTAAAGATCCAGGAGCGAGCCAAGAAGATGTCAAAGATGCCATTACAGCCTTGAAACAAGCCAAGAGAAATCTACATGGCAAAAAAACAAAAGCGAAAAGACATCCTTAAACAGGACTTTCTGAAGCTTTACTGATAAATGAGTCTGGAACTTTGTTTTCAGACTCATTTTTGGTTTACACTAGCTAGAAAATCTGCTATAATACTAGCTAGGAAAGAAAGTCTTAGGGCGTTCTTCAGCGAGCTTGGGGTAGTGGGAGCCAAGTAGAACAAGGTAAGAAACTGGCGCTTTCTGTCGTATTTTTAAAAACAATGAAGTAATAAATTAGGGTGGAACCGCGTTTCTGACGCCCCTAGGTCACAGACTTAGGAGCAAAGACACGGTTCTTTTTGTATCCAAAGTCATAAGAATTTATAAAAAAGGAGTAAATAATGTCTAAAAAATTGACTTTCCACTGCGTCAGTGGCAGAGACCTCCTTACAGTCGGACTGCCCCACGCTCAGCACTAGAGTGCCTGAGCTAGACGCAGTACTAACTCGTCTTGCCTCGTAAAATCGACAAGGCAGACTCGTGTCGCAAAAAATCATTTTTTATTAAGGAGTATTCAATGTCTAAGAAATTAACATTTCAAGAAATTATTTTGACTTTGCAACAATTTTGGAATGACCAAGGTTGTATGCTGATGCAGGCGTATGATAATGAGAAAGGTGCGGGGACGATGAGCCCTTACACTTTCCTTCGTGCTATCGGGCCTGAGCCATGGAATGCGGCTTATGTAGAGCCATCACGTCGTCCTGCTGATGGTCGTTATGGAGAAAATCCTAACCGTCTCTACCAACACCACCAATTCCAAGTGGTTATGAAGCCATCTCCATCAAATATCCAAGAGCTTTACCTTGAGTCTTTGGAAAAATTGGGTATCAATCCTTTGGAACACGATATTCGTTTCGTTGAGGACAACTGGGAAAACCCATCAACTGGTTCAGCTGGTCTTGGATGGGAAGTTTGGCTTGATGGGATGGAAATCACTCAGTTCACTTATTTCCAACAAGTTGGTGGATTGGCAACTGGCCCTGTGACTTCGGAAGTTACCTATGGTTTGGAACGTTTGGCTTCTTACATTCAAGAGGTGGACTCTGTCTATGATATCGAGTGGGCCGATGGCGTAAAATATGGAGAAATTTTCATCCAGCCTGAGTACGAGCATTCAAAATATTCATTTGAAATTTCGGACCAAGAGATGTTGCTGGAAAACTTTGATAAGTTCGAAAAAGAAGCTGGTCGTGCATTAGAAGAAGGCTTGGTTCACCCTGCTTATGATTATGTTCTCAAATGTTCACACACCTTTAACCTACTTGACGCGCGTGGTGCCGTATCCGTAACCGAGCGCGCTGGCTATATCGCTCGTATCCGTAACTTGGCCCGTGTCGTAGCCAAAACCTTTGTCGCAGAACGCAAACGCCTAGGCTACCCACTTTTGGATGAAGCAACACGAGCTAAACTCTTAGCAGAAGACGCAGAATAGTAAGTAATACTGTGCTCTAAAATCGTTAAAGGCAAGTCGAAGACTTGCTAGAGGGATATGCACCGCCGTACTGTTATGTGGGGATTTTTGAAACCTTGGGTTCAAAAATCAGTCAGCTAAATCCACTTTGATGAGACTGTTGGAAATCTTAGTTTATTTGGTATAAGATTTCCTTACAGACTCACAAAAGTTAGTTAGCGACGTCCCCAGTACCTAAGGTGTATATCAAAAAAGATTGAAGAAAATGTAAAGGAAAAAACATGACAAAAAACTTATTAGTAGAACTCGGTCTTGAAGAATTACCAGCCTATGTTGTCACACCAAGTGAAAAACAACTAGGCGAAAAAATGGCAGCCTTCCTCAAGGAAAACCGCCTGTCTTTTGAAGCTGTTCAAACCTTCTCAACACCACGTCGTTTGGCTGTTCGTCTGACTGGTTTAGCAGACAAACAGTCTGATTTGACAGAAGATTTCAAGGGGCCAGCAAAGAAAATTGCCTTGGATAGTGATGGAAACTTCACCAAAGCAGCTCAAGGATTTGTCCGTGGAAAAGGCTTGACAGTTGAAGATATTGAATTTCGTGAAATCAAGGGTGAAGAATATGTCTATGTTACCAAGGAAGAAGTGGGTCAAGCAGTTGAATCCATTGTTCCAGGTGTAGTAGACGTCTTGAAGTCACTAACTTTCCCTGTCAGCATGCACTGGGCTAACAACACCTTTGAATACATCCGCCCTGTACACACTTTGACAGTTCTCTTGGACGAGCAAGAGTTTGACTTGGATTTCCTTGATATCAAGGGCGGTCGTGTAAGCCGCGGTCATCGTTTCTTGGGAAAAGAAACTAAGATTCAGTCAGCATTGAGCTATGAAGAAGATCTTCGTAAGCAGTTTGTAATCGCGGATCCACGTGAACGTGAGCAAATGATTGTTGACCAAATCAAGGCAATCGAAGCTGAACACAGTGTAGGTATCGAAATTGATGCGGATTTGCTTAATGAAGTCTTGAACTTGGTTGAATACCCAACTGCCTTTATGGGAAGTTTTGATGCCAAATACCTTGATGTTCCAGAAGAAGTTTTGGTGACTTCGATGAAGGAACACCAACGCTACTTCGTTGTCCGTGATCAAGATGGAAAACTCTTGCCAAACTTTATTTCAGTTCGTAACGGAAACGCAGAGCATTTGGAAAATGTTATCAAGGGTAATGAAAAAGTCTTAGTTGCTCGTTTGGAAGACGGTGAATTCTTCTGGCGTGAAGACCAAAAATTGCTTATTTCAGACCTTGTTGAAAAATTGAACCATGTAACCTTCCACGAAAAGATTGGTTCCCTTCGTGAACACATGATTCGTACGGGTCAGATTGCCGTCCTTTTGGCGGAAAAAGCTGGTTTATCAGTGGATGAAACGATTGATCTTGCCCGCGCAGCATCCATTTACAAGTTTGACTTGTTGACAGGAATGGTTGGTGAGTTTGATGAACTCCAAGGAATTATGGGTGAGAAATATGCTCTTCTTGCTGGTGAAACTCCAGCAGTTGCGGCTGCCATTCGTGAACACTACATGCCTACATCAGCGGACGGAGCTCTCCCAGAGAGCAAGATTGGAGCCATTCTAGCCATTGCAGACAAATTGGATACGATTTTGAGTTTCTTCTCAGTAGGCTTAATTCCATCAGGTTCTAATGACCCTTATGCCCTTCGTCGTGCAACTCAAGGTGTAGTTCGTATCTTGGATGCTTTTGGTTGGCACATTGCTATGGATGAGTTGATTGATAGCCTTTATGCTTTGAAATTTGATAGCTTGACTTATGAAAATAAAGCAGAGGTCATGGACTTTATCAAGGCTCGTGTCGATAAGATGATGGGTTCAACTCCAAAAGACATTAAGGAAGCAGTCCTTGCAAGTTCGAACTTTGTCGTGGCGGATATGTTGGAAGCAGCAAGTGCTCTTGTAGAAGCAAGCAAGGAAGAAAACTTCAAACCGTCTGTCGAATCTCTCTCACGTGCTTTTAATTTGGCTGAGAAAGCGGAGGGGTCTGAAACAGTTGACCCTGCTCTCTTTGAAAATGAAGAAGAGAGAGCCTTGGCGGAAGCAGTAGAATCACTCGTTTTATCAGGGACTGCAAGTCAGCAATTAGAACAACTCTTTGCACTTAGTCCAGTTATTGATGCTTTCTTTGAGAATACTATGGTAATGACCGATGATCAAGATATTCGTCAAAATCGATTGGCTGTTTTGTCGCAATTAACCAAGAAAGCAGCTAAACTTGCACGCTTTAACCAAATCAATACCAAGTAGACTCTCTATTAAACGAACTGTATCTTTTTACAAAGGAGATAAACATGGATTCAAAAAAAATCGCTCGTATCAACGAGCTCGCTAAAAAGAAAAAAACAGAAGGCTTAACTTCTGCTGAAAAAGTGGAACAAGCTAAACTTCGTGAGGAATATATCGAAGGCTATCGTCGTGCTGTTCGTCACCATATTGAAGGAATTAAGATTGTTGATGAAGAGGGAAATGACGTCACACCAGAAAAACTACGTCAGGTACAACGTGAAAAAGGTTTGCACGGCCGTAGTATAGATGATCCAAATTCATAATAAGTATTCTTTATTTTAACAAAGATAGGTACAATAATAATCAAAAGACTAGCAGGCACAAACTGCTAGTCTTTTTTCGCTAAAAAAGGAACCAAAATGGTTCCTAAAACTATTATTAGTTGCTTGCACCAGAAGTAGCGTCTGCGCCACCACCGTGGCCTCCAGCATCACCTGAATCAGAAGCGCCAGAAGTAGCATCAGCATTTCCATGTCCTCCAGCAGCAGGAGCAAATGGTCCACTACCACCTACCAAACGTTGACCAGTCTCTTTTAGGTACCAGTCAAGCCATGGTTGGAAGTTAAAGACGATTTCATTGATTCCAGCGTATGATCCATCAGGATAGTACATCGCTTGGTAGTTGTGGGTGTTGATGACACCTGCAGGAGAACCTGGAACGATCGTACGGACGTATTCTTGGTTTCCGTTGCGAAGTGTTCCGATGACCCACTCTACATTCTTCATACGTGCTGGTGGAAGAGAATTGTGAACAGTCGACATACGGTTACCTGATTGAGGTGGTACACGTTTGGCAAACATGGTGTCTGGATCTTGGTGAGCGTTGTTGTAGTAGAGGAATTGGTTGTTATCGTCAGCGTATGTCAATTCAAATGGCATAGCTTTCAAGAACATATCAATTTGGTTAACCGTCAAGATACCGTGGTCCAATTTGACATAGGTATCACCAGAAACAGCTCCAGTGATTGCAGCAACTTTTTCTACCCATTCTGGATCGTCAGGATCAACTTCCGTGATGGTTGTAGCAATTGGTTTTCCACAATCCAAGTCTTCTGGTTCGATTGGTTTTGGTTTTTTCAATTTCGAAACGACTCCTACATATTTAACAAAGTTATCTAAGCAAGTTTCAAGGAATTTAACAGTTCCTTCGTTGGTGATGTTTCCATTGTTATCAAAAGCTTCTTTGGCTTTACCAAGAAGGAATTCATTACCTGGAAGTGTGTAGGCATTGACACCAGGAGCGTCAAGGATCTTACGAAGGTGAACTTGGGCACGTGAAGTTCCTTGGTCGTAGTATGATGCTCCCACAATCATAACAGGCTTGTTTTCAAATGGATGAACTTCGTATGAAAGCCATTCAAGTACAGATTTGAGTGAAGCTGAGATAGTGTGGTTGTGCTCAGGAGTGGCGATAATGACACCATCAGCACGTGTAATCTTGTTATACAAGAAACGCAATTGGAAACTTTCGTCCCATTTTTCGTCTTGGTTAAACATTGGAACTTCGTCAATTTCAAGAACTTCTAATTCAAATTTGAATTTGAAATTGCGACGAATAAATTCCAAGAGTTTGCGGTTATATGATTGATCGTAGTTTGATCCAACAAGTCCAACAAATTTCATTCTTTCGGTCTCCTATCTTACAAATTTTCCCAGTCAAATTCTTCTGCATCTTTGCGAAGCAATTCTTGCGCATTGCGCAATTTTTCAGTAATCTTCACAAAGATACGGAAGTCATCAAAGATGGCATCCAATTTCTTGATGACGTCAAGGTCAACCAAGTCACCACTTGGGTTAAATGCTTGAAGAGAGTGAGAAAGCAAGAATTCATCTGGTAAAACATTTGCCTTGATTTCAGGAGCGTTCAAGATTTGACGAAGTTGCAATTGGGCACGAGATGAACCAAGTGTACCGTAAGAAGCACCAGTGATCATGATTGGTTTGTTCAAAAGTGGGTAGATACCGTAAGATAGCCAAGCAAGAGCGCTCATCAAAACTGCAGGGATAGAGTGGTCGTACTCAGGAGTACCGATAATCACACCATCAGCTTCTTCAATTTTAGCTGCAATCTCAAGAATTTCAGCTGGAAGTTGCTTATCTGCTGGTTTGTTGAAAACAGGGATATCCTTGATTTCAACGAGTTCAATTTCAGCTTTATCAGCAAAGTGTTTTTGCATGTATTGGAGCAATTGGCGGTTTGTAGAACGTTTAGAGTTCGTTCCAACAATGGCAATAAGTTTTAGCATGAGATTTCCTTTCTCTTTTTACATAATACAATTTTGAAGGCCTGAAGAACATGCAAGGCGTCCCTCTTTGTCTATGAGGATGGCTTCAATTCCATCTATACTTTCGACTTGCCAGAGGATAGAAGCACTTCGTTCTCCGAAAAGGCGCGTTGTCCAAATCTCACCATCGACGGATTTATCTGAGACAATCGTTAGGCTAGCGAGATCGGTTTCGACAGGGAATCCTGTCTCACTATCAAAGATATGGTGATAGTCTTTTCCATCTACTGTCAGGTGGCGTTCATAGATACCTGAAGTGACAACAGATTTGTTAGAAGCAGGGATAGTTAGGAGATGATTGCCACGAGGATTTCGCGGATCTTGAATCCCAATCTGCCAGGCTTTCCCTTCTTTGGCTTGGTTGTTCCCGATGGTGAGGATATTTCCTCCGAGATTGATCAAGGCAGAGGTGACACCGTGTTCTTTCAAATACTGGGCAACCTTATCTGCACTATAGCCTTTAGCTAAGCAACCTAAATCAAGTTTCATTCCCTTTTTCTCTAAATAGACAGTAGAGTTAGTCGGATCCAACTTGATAAAATGCGGGTCAACTAGAGGCAAGACAGCTTCGATTTCGTTTAGCTCTGGGAGTCGGGCATCTGAAAAGCCGATTCGCCAGGTTTGAATCAAGGGGCCAATACTGATATTGAGATGGCTAGATGGAGCTAGGCTATGCTCCAGTCCAAGAGCAATCAGTTCAAATAGGTCAGGATGAACCTTAACAGGTGCGATTCCAGCCTGGTAGTTGATTTCCATCAGTTCGGATTCTCGACTATTGGCGTTGAAGCGGTATTCGAGCTCCTTGAGTAAATCAAAGGCTCCTTGAAGTAGGCAATCAGCCTGTTCATCTACTAATGAAATCGTGATAGTTGTTCCCATTAGCCGTTCAGAACGTGAATGAAGAGACAAGCTACCAGCTCCTTTCTTTTCATAGGAAATCATTCAATATAAGTTGGTTAAAGAAAAATTAAACCCCTTACATTTTCTTTCCATGTAACTAGCATACCATAAAGTCAGCGTTTTCACAAATGGATTTTGACAAAAAGTCAAGAAATATGCTCAAAATTAGCATGAAAACGATAGAAAAATAAGGTTTGTTAATATTAAGTATATTTTTTTTGAAAAAAAGAGAATTCTGAGCAAATGTCTTGTAAACGCTAACAGTAAATGATATACTAGAAAAGTAAATCAAAAATTAAAGGTAGGAATTTTTCTATGAGTAAAATTGTTGTAGTTGGTGCTAACCACGCTGGTACAGCTTGTATTAATACGATGTTGGATAACTTTGGTCATGAGAACGAAATCGTAGTATTTGACCAAAACTCAAATATTTCATTCCTTGGTTGTGGAATGGCGCTTTGGATCGGGAAACAAATTGATGGCCCAGAAGGTCTCTTCTACTCTGATAAAGAAAAATTGGAAGCAAAAGGTGCTAAAATTTACATGAACTCACCAGTTCTTTCAATTGACTACGATAATAAAGTTGTGACTGCAGAAGTTGAAGGTAAAGAACACAAAGAGTCTTATGATAAATTGATCTTTGCGACAGGTTCAACTCCTATTTTGCCTCCAATCGAAGGTGTAGAAATCGTTAAAGGTAACCGCGAATTCAAAGCAACACTTGAAAATGTTCAATTTGTTAAGTTGTACCAAAATGCAGAAGAAGTTATCGAAAAACTTGCTGACAAGAGCAAACACCTTGAGCGTATTGCCGTTGTTGGTGGTGGTTACATCGGTGTTGAGCTGGCTGAAGCTTTCGAACGTCTTGGAAAAGAAGTGGTGCTTGTTGATATCGTAGACACTGTTTTGAACGGCTACTATGACAAAGACTTTACCCAAATGATGGCGAAGAACTTGGAAGACCACAACATCCGCTTGGCGCTTGGTCAAACAGTTAAAGCCATCCAAGGTGATGGAAAAGTTGAACGCTTGGTAACAGACAAAGAAACATTTGATGTAGATATGGTGGTTCTTGCTGTTGGTTTCCGTCCAAACACAGCTCTTGCTGACGGTAAGATTGAACTCTTCCGTAACGGTGCCTTCCTTGTAGATAAGAAACAAGAAACATCTATCCCAGGTGTATACGCTGTTGGTGACTGTGCAACTGTTTATGACAATGCACGTAAAGATACAAGCTACATCGCTCTTGCATCAAACGCTGTACGTACTGGTATCGTTGGTGCTTACAATGCTTGTGGCCATGAATTGGAAGGAATCGGAGTTCAAGGATCAAACGGTATCTCTATCTACGGTCTTCACATGGTTTCGACTGGTTTGACTCTTGAAAAAGCCAAAGCTGCAGGCTATAATGCAACTGAAACTGGCTTTAACGATCTTCAAAAACCAGAATTTATGAAGCATGACAACCACGAAGTTGCCATCAAGATTGTTTTTGACAAAGACAGCCGTGAAATTCTTGGTGCACAAATGGTTTCACATGATGCCGCTATCAGTATGGGAATCCACATGTTCTCACTTGCTATCCAAGAGCATGTGACGATTGATAAATTGGCATTGACAGACCTATTCTTCTTGCCACACTTCAACAAACCATACAACTACATCACAATGGCTGCACTTACAGCTGAAAAATAAAAATTGACGAGCTATCTGGCCTTAGGTTAAGGTCAGATAGTTTTTTAGTTATACTCTTCGAAAATCTCTTCAAACCACGTCAGCTTCGCCTTACCGTATATATGTTACTGACTTCGTCAGTTCTATCTACAACCTCAAAGCAGTGCTTTGAGCAACCTGCGGCTAGCTTCCTAGTTTGCTCTTTGATTTTCATTGAGTATCAATCTGTACCCATACAATTATCCTTTTTTTATCTTGTACTTCATTCTAATCTGGCTTAAAATGAAATGGTAGCTACCAATACAAATGATGAGGATTAAGAAATGACTGAAAATCGTTATGAACTAAATAAAAACTTGGCACAGATGCTCAAAGGTGGGGTTATCATGGACGTTCAGAACCCTGAACAGGCTCGTATCGCAGAGGCTGCTGGTGCGGCAGCTGTTATGGCCTTGGAGCGAATTCCAGCTGATATTCGTGCAGCTGGTGGGGTTTCCCGTATGAGTGATCCAAAGATGATTAAGGAAATCCAAGAAGCGGTCAGCATTCCAGTGATGGCCAAGGTTAGAATTGGGCATTTTGTTGAAGCTCAGATTTTAGAGGCTATTGAGATTGACTATATCGATGAGAGTGAAGTGCTGTCTCCAGCAGACGACCGTTTTCATGTGGACAAGAAAGAATTCCAAGTTCCTTTTGTCTGTGGAGCTAAGGACTTGGGTGAAGCCTTGCGTCGTATCGCTGAAGGAGCTTCCATGATTCGGACAAAAGGAGAACCGGGTACAGGAGACATCGTTCAAGCCGTTCGTCATATGCGCATGATGAATCAGGAAATACGCCGTATTCAAAATCTACGCGAAGATGAACTTTATGTGGCTGCCAAGGACTTGCAAGTCCCTGTAGAATTGGTCCAATACGTCCATGAACACGGAAAATTGCCAGTTGTAAACTTCGCAGCTGGAGGTGTTGCAACACCAGCAGATGCTGCGCTGATGATGCAACTGGGGGCAGAGGGTGTCTTTGTCGGTTCAGGTATTTTCAAGTCAGGAGATCCTGTTAAACGAGCAAGTGCCATTGTCAAAGCGGTAACCAACTACCAAAATCCTCAAATTCTAGCACAAATCTCTGAAGACCTAGGGGAAGCCATGGTTGGTATCAATGAGAATGAAATTCAAATTCTCATGGCTGAGCGAGGAAAATAGATGAAAATCGGAATACTAGCCTTGCAAGGCGCCTTTGCAGAGCATGCAAAAGTGTTAGATAAATTAGGAGTCACTGGTGTCGAAATCAGAAATTTAGATGATTTTCAGAAATATCAGAGTGACTTGTCCGGTTTGATTTTGCCTGGCGGTGAGTCTACAACCATGGGCAAGCTCTTGCGTGACCAGCAGATGCTGCTTCCCATCCGAGAAGCCATTCTTTCTGGACTACCAGTCTTTGGAACTTGTGCGGGATTAATCTTACTAGCTAAGGAAATCACTTCTCAGGAAGAAAGTCATCTTGGAACCATGGATATAGTGGTTGAGCGCAATGCTTATGGGCGCCAACTAGGAAGCTTCTATACAGAGGCAGAATGTAAGGGAGTTGGTCAGATTCCCATGACCTTTATCCGTGGACCGATTATCAGCAGTGTTGGAGAGGGTGTAGAAGTTTTAGCAACAGTTGATGATCAAATCGTTGCAGCCCAAGAAAAAAATATGCTGGTAACTTCTTTTCATCCAGAATTGACAGATGATGTTGGCTTGCACCAGTACTTTATCAATATGTGTAAAGAAAAAAGTTGAGAAAAGATTCTCAACTTTTTTACATGTAATAAACAATGGCAATATATTGGAGTGCAGACGCCGCTAGGATAAAGAGATGCCAAATCATGTGGAAATAAGGTTTTTTCTTAGCGTAAAATCCAGCTCCAACTGTATAACAGAGTCCGCCAGTTACCATGAGACTCCAGAAAATTGGCGTTGTTTGACTGATAATGGCTGGAATGATAGCCAGAACCAACCAGCCCATGATCAGGTAAAGAGCAAGGCTGAATTTCTCATTGACCCTTTTAGCAAAGATTTTATAGAGGATGCCAAAGATGGTCGTTCCCCACTGAATGGCAATAATGAGATAGCCAAACCAGTTATTCATCAAAGTCAATACGACCGGCGTATAAGAGCCTGCGATAGCCACGTAAATCATAGAATGGTCGATGATTCGCAAGACGTATTTGTGGGTCGAACCATAGGCCATAGAATGGTAAATGGTTGACGAGAGGAACATGAGAAAGAGACTGATAACAAAAATAGAGACGCCAAAGGATGATAAAAACCCGTGTGCTTCATAACTATAGGTGGATGAAATAGGGAGCAAGATGAGCATGATAA